>NZ_JBHYPZ010000002.1:141833-252440 GCF_042746485.1 Streptomyces sp. NPDC058751
GGCTGGAACTCGGTCTCGACCAGGGCGACGGGCGCGGCGACCCCGGCGGGCCCCCCCCCCCCGGTCGCGGGCGCGGGGTGCCCCGCGCGGGAGGGGGGGGGGCGGTGGGGGGGGGGGTGGTGCAGGGCGGCGCCCCCCCCGCCCCCGCGGGGGGGGCGGCCGGGACACCAGGATCCGTGACGAGGGTCCGTGACGCCGGTCCGGCGGGAGCCGCCGTCAGCCGAGCTTGCCCCGGCCGCTCAGGGCGTCGCGCAGCCGGTCGACCATGCCCACACCCGGTGCCAGGAGCTTGTTGGCGGGCGGGGTGTCGGGGGCCGACGGGTGCGGGCGGGTGGGCGCCACCTTCTTGGCCTGGCGCACCTTGTCGCCGAGATCGTCCAGAGCCTCCGGAGGGCACGCGGCGCGCAGCATCGGGAAGAGGTTCTGTTCCTCGTCGGCTACGTGGGCGCGGATCTCCAGCATCAGGGTCCCGAGGAGCCGGTCGAACTCGGGATCGTCCGCCCCGTACCCCTCCAGGTCCTTCATGAGCCGCTCGGCCTTGGAGTGGTCCTCGATCTCCCGGTCGGCCAGCGCGTCACCGTTCGGCACGTGCTTGCGCACGGCCGGGTACAGGTAGGCCTCCTCGGCCACCGAGTGACGCACCAGTTCCATCGTCACCTGGTCCGCGTAGACCTTCCGGTCCTTGTCGCCGGGCGCGCACCGGTCGATGCGCCCGAAGATCTCCTCGACCTCCCGGTGATCGGTCGTCAGTTCCGCGATGACGTTTCCACCGTGCCCCATGTCCTCCACCTCTCAGACGCGGTGACGGCCCCTGGATGGTCCGTCCGGTGTGCCTCCGGGTGCCCACCGGCCGCCGGTTGACACGGCTTTTCCCTCCACCGGCCGCCGTCGGCTCCCGCTGTGGTGGGCAGGGTCCGGGACGTTTGAGGCCGTGGCTGGGGGACACTCGCACGCCCCCTGCCCAGGAGGTGGTCGGACATGAGCGAGCGGTCGGTGATCGTGTACCCGCCCACGAAACGCGACGGGCGTCAGGTGTGGGTGGACGGAAAGCTCGTGGGAACGGCCCGGGATCTGCGGGTTCTGACCGAACTGCTGAACGCGGCGGGCTGGGAGGACATGGACGAGGTCGACGTGGCCGAGTGGGAGGTCGTCAAGTGGTACGGCGGAGGGCCGGAGGCATGGTCCCTGTGGTCCGACCCGTGGCCCGCGAGCGCCCGGCAGTCCGGAGTCCGGTGAACTCGTCCCGGTCCTGGTCCCGGTCCCGGTCCAGGCCCTGGCCCGGTTCGGCCGGCTGAAGCCGTGTCGCCGGGCCGCGATCGGGCCGGCTCCGCGTGGTCGGCTCCGTGGAGGAGCCGTGTCAGCCCACGCCCATGCGCAGGTACTTCACTCCGCACTCGGGGCAGAAGGGATCGGCCGCGGCGCTGCCCCACGCCTCCGGCGGCTGCGTCCAGGCGGCCGGATCGAGCCGCCGCCCGCAGAGCGTCACGGCCCTGCCCGCCGCCGTCATGTGCCAGAGCGCGACGCGCGCGCCGACCGATCCCGGCGGGGCGCCTTCCGCGTACTCCGCGCGCAACTCGTACTCCACGAGCCGTCCTCGCCTCCCTTCCGAAGAACCCGTACCGGGTTCCCGCGGCGGTGCGGGCGAATCACCGGCCGGGCGCCGTGAGAGGAGGGACATCGTGGGAACTGGGAGGGAGACACCTGGGCGGCCGGTGGACGGGGCCGGCGCCGTTCCGCCGGGCGGAGCGCGATCCTGGACCACGGACGAAGCGGGTGGCACGGTGAACACCGAGGACGAGACGGCCGACGTGACCGGTGACGCCCATGTCGTGCGCGCCGTGTTCGACCAGATGCCCCAGATGATGGCCGGCCTGGAGGGACCCGAGCACCGGGTCGTGGCCGCCAACGGCGCCTTCCGGGAGGGCGCCGGCCGGGCCGCCCCGGTCGGCGCGACCCTGCACACCGTCTTTCCGGAACTGGCGGGTCCGCGGATGCGCGAACTGTACGACCGGGTACTGGCCACCGGGCGGACGGAGTCCCTGCGCGAGGGGCCGGTCCGTACGGAGACCGGCGGCCGGGTGGTGGAGGGCTTCTACGACTGCACCGCCGTCCCGCGTCTCGGCGCCGACGGCACGGTCAGGGGCGTGTCCGTGTCCGTCACCGACGTGACCGACCGGATGCGTGAACGGCGGGCCGCGCACGACCGGGCCGAGGAGGCGGAACACCGCTGCGCGCAGGCGCGCGAGACGATCGCCGGACCGCGGCGGGCCCTGCCGCCCCAGTACGTTCCGGTGCTGCCCTCGGTGAGCGTGGCCGCCCGTCACATACGCTCCGGGGCCGACGAGAGGGCGGGCGGGGACTGGTTCGACGCGCTGGATCTGCCGGGCGGCCGGATCGCCCTGGTCGTGGGGGACGTCGTCGGCAGTGACGCGGCCGCCTCCGCCGTGATGGTCCAGCTGCGGACCGTCGTGCTGGAACGGCTCCACAGTGGTGAGGGTCCGGCCGCGGCGCTGGCCGCCGCGGACCGCTTCGCGGCCCGGGTGCCGGGGGCACGCACGGCCACGTGCTGCATCGCCGTGCTCGTCCCGGGCGACGGCCGGCTGCTGTACGCCTCGGCGGGGCATCCGGCGCCGCTGCTGGTCGCCCCCGACGGGACCACACGGCACCTCGCCCGTGGAGCGGGCCCGTTGGGAACCGGTGCCTCCTACCGGGACCAGGACGACCGGATGCCGGACGACAGCGTGGTCCTCCTGTACACCGACGGCGTGACCGAGCGTCCCGAGATCACCTGGGCCGAAGGCCGCGCGGGGCCCGCACCGCCGGCCGACGGCGCGGTCCCGGACCGTGCCGTCCGGCGGGGGAGTCCGCCGGACGGCGTGGAACAGGCGCTGGAGCGGACCCTCGGGCGCCTGCCGCGCGAGGGCGGGCACGGCGACGACGTGACCCTGCTCGCCGCCCACCGCACCCCGCCCGCGCCCGCCTTCGAGACGGTCCTGCCCGCGGTCGTGGGCAGCGTCCGCGCCGTCCAGTTCGAACTGGGCCGGTGGCTGCTGCGCCTGGGCTGCTGCGACGAGGACGAGACCGCCGTCCAGCACGCCGTCGTGGAACTGGTCACCAACGCGGTCGACCACGCCTACCCGGACACGGACGTACCGGACGCCGACAGGAGCGTGCGGGTCAGTGCCCGTCTGGCGGAGAACGGGACGGTCGTCGTCGAGGTCGCCGACCACGGCCACTGGCCGGACGACTCCGGGCCGGAACCTCTGAGGGGACGCGGGCTGGCCATGGTGGAACTGTTCACCGGTGCCTTCACCGTCGACCGCGGTGACGCCTCGACGGGCAAGGGAACGACGGTGCGGATCAGCCACCGGCTGCGCCGCCCCGTCGTCGTCACCACCGGTACCGCCCCCGCGGCCACCCGGCCCTGGGAACTGCGGATCGAGGAGGAGCCCGACGTCATCGGCCGTCTCGCCGTCCGCGGCATCGTCGACATCACGACCGCGCCGCGGCTGAAGGCCGCTCTGATGTCGGCCTCCCACGGGGGCACCACCGACCTCACCCTCGACCTGTCGGCCGTCACCCACCTGGCCGGCGCCGGCGTACGGGTCCTCCACGACGCCACCGCGCTCTGCGCGGAGAACGGCCGGACCGGACTGACCCTGATCGCCCGTGCCGGCTCCGTCGCCGCGAGCGTCCTCGAACTGGCCGACCTGCCGTACACCCCCGGGACGGCCCCGTGACCCGGGCGAGGAGCCCGCGGCCTCAGCCCTGGGCGTGGAGGTGCTCCAGGGCGTCCAGGACGACCGTCCGCCGGTACCAGGAGTTCCAGCGGGCCAGATCGTCCGCCAGGGTCCGCAGTGCGGTGAACCGCACGTCCGTCAGCCACGGGCCCGGCCGGGAGTGGTGGACGGTGATGACGCCGGTGCACGTGCCGTCCTCGGCGAGGACGGGCACCGCGTACAGGGCACGGCTGCCCGTGGCCAGCGCGGCCCGGCCCTCCACGGTCGCGGCGAGGTCGGGGTCGGTCGTGACGTCCGGGACGAACACCGGCCGTTGCAGCAGACGGGCCCGCGCGCACACGGCCGGAGGCCCGTTGACCTCGGCGACGTGGTCCCGGTAAACGGCGTCGAGACCCGAGTGGGCCTCCAGGACGAGGGAGTCCCGCAGGGCGGGGTCGACCAGGTGCACTTCCGCGCCGTCCGCGTCGGTGACGGCCACGACCTCGTAGACCAGGGTGCGCAGCACCTGCCGCCGGTCGTACGCCCCCTGCTCGGGGACGTCCAGCAGCTCGGGTGAGGGCGGGGGAGTGCGCAGGCGGCCCGGGAACCAGCCGGACGGGCGTGCCGCGGGGCGCGGCGCGGTCACGAGGGCGGAGGCGAGGACGCGCAGCGGCACGTTGTGGTGCTGGGAGGTCTCGCGCAGCAGGTCGAAGGCGGCCTGGAAGCCGGCCAGCGCGTAGCGCTCGAGCACGACTCCCTGGGCCATTCCGATGACGGCGCTGGTCCGGGCCTTCGCGCGCAGGCCGAGGAGTTCGTCCGACTGGTCCTCCAGCCCCTCCGCCGTCTCGGCGGGCCGGCGCGGAGCGGTCTCGGGCAGGGCGGCCAGGGCCGCGTCGAGGGTCGGGCAGACGCGCAGGCCGGGGGCGGGGGCGAGAGTGAAGATCTCCCGTACGTGCGGGGCGGCGGCGACCACCAGGACCGGGGTGTCGGACAGATGGCGCGTGTGGGTGTCCAGCACGTGGATGCCGGCCGCGCTCAGCAGCCGCAGCCCCGTCAGATCGAGGATCACGCGCCGGTGGGAGCCCGTCGTCCGCAGGTACGCGGTCAGTTCGTGGCCGAGCGCGGTGGCGCCCTCGGTGTCGAGGATGCCGGACAGGCACAGCACGTCAGCGCCGTCCGTCACCCGTCGTACCGAGAGTGTCGCGTTCAGCTCCCGGCGACCGGTCCTCGGGGTGACCACGTGTTCCTGTGACATGCGGCCCGTCCTTCCCTGGGCGTCGGCCGCTGTCCGACCCTGTCTCCACCTTCGCTCCGTGAGGGCGTCAGGGCAAGCATCGACTCCGGACGACCCGGAGCGTTTCCCGCGCAGACCTTCCGGCCGTGGACGAGTCTGCGGGCGGGTCCGCGGACGAGAGCCCTCCGACCCGTACGGCGGCGGCGCGAAAACGCACCTTTGCGTCCCCCGCGGACGGGTACCCGGCGCGCAGTCGGCAGTCCCCGGGCCGGCCGTCCGAGATCCTGGCCGAAGCAGGAGGCGGTTCGCCCGTGACGAGTTCCCCGCGTCCCCCGAAGACCCCGGCGCTCGACGTGGCCGGGCTGCGGGCCGTGCTGAGTGAAGGCGTGGACGGCGAGGTCAGGTTCGACGCCGGGAGCAGAGGCGCGTACGTCACCGACGGCCCGGCCGGCCCTCCGGAGCGGCCCGGTGGGCGGCCACCGCGGGCGCCACGGTACTCGCGGCCGGCCTCGTGACCACGGCCGGACGGGCCGTGCACGGGCGTTGGCGCCGCCCCTGACCCGTGCCCGGACCGGGCACCGGCCGAGACCGGCACGCACCGGGACCGGGCAGGCGGCCGGACCGGGAACCCGCCAGGATCCGGCACCCGACGAGACCGCCCGCGAGCCCGAACCCCCGACCCCGGAAAACCGAAAGGTCCCCATCATGTCGAAGAAGGTCTCCGACCACGTTCTCGAGCGTCTGCGCGACTGGGGAGTGGAGCACGTCTTCGCCTACCCCGGCGACGGCATCAACGGACTGCTCGCCGCCTGGGGCCGCGCCGACGACAACCCCCGCTTCATCCAGGCCCGCCACGAGGAGATGGCGGCTTTCCAGGCCGTCGGCTACGCCAAGTTCTCCGGCAAGGTCGGCGTGTGCGCCGCGACCTCCGGGCCCGGCGCCATCCACCTCCTCAACGGCCTGTACGACGCCAAGCTCGACCACGTGCCCGTCGTCGCGATCGTCGGGCAGACCGACCGCAGCGCCATGGGCGGCTCCTACCAGCAGGAGGTCGACCTGCTGAGCCTCTACAAGGACGTCGCCTCCGACTTCTGCGAGATGGTCACCGTCCCCGAACAACTGCCCAACGTGCTCGACCGCGCCCTGCGCACCGCCATGGCCCGCCGCTCCGTGGCCGCGGTCATCATCCCGGCCGACGTGCAGGAACTCGACTACACGCCGCCCGGGCACGCCTTCAAGATGGTCCCCTCCAGCCTCGGCACGCCCCACTACGCGCCGGTGCCGGGTGACGACGACCTCGCCCGTGCCGCCGAGGTCCTGAACGCGGGCGACAAGGTCGCGATCCTGGTCGGCCAGGGTGCCCGCGGTGCCCGGACCGAGGTCATGGCCGTCGCCGACCGGCTGCGTGCCGGGGTCGCCAAGGCCCTCCTCGGCAAGGACGCCCTCGACGACGAACTGCCCTACGTCACCGGCTCCATCGGCCTGCTCGGCACCCGGCCCTCGTACGAGATGATGACCGGCTGCGACACCCTCCTCGTCATCGGATCCTCCTTCCCCTACACCCAGTTCCTGCCGGAGTTCGGACAGGCCCGCGCCGTGCAGATCGACATCGACCCGCACATGGTCGGCCTGCGCTACCCCTTCGAGGTGAACCTCGTCGGCGACGCCCGCGAGACCCTGACCAGGCTGCTGCCCCTGCTGAAGAGCGGCGGGGACAAGGGCTGGCGCAAGAAGATCGAGAAGGACACGGCCCGCTGGTGGGAGGTCATGCAACGGCGCGCCGCCGTCGACGCCGACCCCGTCAACCCCGAGTACGTCGTGCACACGCTCAACGACCTGCTGCCGGACGACGTCGTCCTCGCCGCCGACTCCGGCTCCGCCGCCAACTGGTACGCCCGGCACCTGAGGCTGCGCGGCGCCATGCGCGGCTCGCTGTCCGGCACCCTGGCCACCATGGGCCCCGGAGTGCCGTACGTCATCGGCGCGAAGTTCGCCCACGGCGACCGCCCGGCCATCGCGCTCGTGGGCGACGGGGCCATGCAGATGAACGGCATGGCCGAGCTGATCACGATCGCCAAGTACTGGCGCGAGTGGGCCGATCCGCGCCTGGTCGTGGCGGTGCTGAACAACCGCGACCTCAACCAGGTCACCTGGGAGATGCGCGCGATGTCCGGAGCCCCGCAGTTCCTGCCCTCCCAGTCGATCCCCGACGTCCCCTACGCGGATGCCGCCCGTCTGTTCGGTCTGGAGGGCATCCGGATCGAGCGGCCGGAGGACGTCCAGGGCGCCTGGAAGACCGCGCTCGCCGCGGACCGGCCCTGCGTGCTGGACTTCGTCACCGACCCCGCCGTGCCGCCGGTCCCGCCGCACGCCGACCTCGACCAGATCGAGGCGGCGGCGCTGTCCGTCGTCAAGGGAGACAGCGACCGCACCGGCATGGTCCGCCAGGGCTTCAAGGCCAAGGTGCAGGAGTTCCTGCCCGGCCGCCGGCACCGGGAGGACCGGCCCGGAGCCGAGGACGGCACGTGAGCGACACCCCGGTCGTGGAACGGGTGGACACCGCGGTGTTCACCGTTCCCGCCGACACGCCCGAGGACGACGGCACCCTGACCTGGGACAGCACCACCCTCGTCCTGGCCGAGGTCCACCGCGGCCTTGTCACGGGCCTCGGCTGCACCTGCGCCCCCGCCGCCCCGGTCGGCCCCGTCGACCGGCTCCGCGCGCCCGCCCGGCCGAGGAGCCCGTCTGCCACGACACCCGCCACCCGCCGGGCGCGGCGCCGACTGCGGTGCCAAGCACGCCGTCAACGGGTTCACCCCCGCGCTGCGCACCGAACTGCGGCACCGCGGCAGCAACGTCCACGTCACCATCGCGCAGCTGCCCGCCGTCGACACCCCGCAGTTCTCCTGGGTCTCCTCCCGCCTGCCCAGGCATCCCCGGCCGGTCCCGCCGATCCACCGGCCGGAGGTGGCCGCCCGCGGCATCGCGCACGCCGCCGATCACCCGCGCCGCAAGCGGTACTACGTCGGCGCCACCACCCTCGCCACGATCTGGGCCAACCGCGTGGCCCCCGCCCCGCTCGACCGCTACCTGGCCCGCACCGGCTTCGGCTCCCGGCAGAGACGACATCTGGCACCACCGGTCCCTGGAGGCGGCACTGGCCCGGCACCCGGCGACGGCCGACGCGGTGCTCGCGGCCGGCCTCGCGGTGGCGGCGAAGACCGGACCGGCCGGACGGCGCGCTACCGCTCCACGGCGCGGCCCCCTGGCTCCCGTACGGCGGTGAGGGTCGCGTACACCACCACGTTGCCGCGGTATCCGCCGTTCCCGGCCCGGCCTCCGCAGGTGATCACACGGAGTTCGGGCCGCCCGGAGCCGCCGTAGACCTTCTCGCTGGGGAAGCCGTCCTTGTCGTAGACCTCCACGGCGTCGACGGTGAAGACGGCGGTACGGCCGTCCGCCCGGCCGACCTCGACCGTCTCGCCCTTGGTGACGGCGCCGAGCCGGTAGAAGACACCGCGACGTCCGTCGCGCGTGTCCACGTGTCCCGTGGTCACGGCCGTGCCCCGCGAACCGGGTGCCGTGCCCCCGCCGTACCAGCCGGCGAGGCCGGTGTCGCCCTCGGGCGGGGGCTTGAGCGCCCCCGCCCCGTCGAGGCCCAGCCGTGCCAGGGAGGCGTCCACACCGATCGCCGGGATACGGAGCCGGACGGGCACGGAGCGGGGCAGCGGCGGGACGGCGGGGTGTGCCGGCGGGGCGGCAAGGCCAGCCGACGGGGTGGAGAACGCCTGGTCGGCCGACGGCTGCGGGGGCCGCCTGTCGACCGTCGTGCCGAGCACCAGCAGGATGCCCGCCACCAGGGCCACGACCAGATACGCGACCGGTGGGACGAACGGACGTGCCGGCGCGTCGGCCTCGTCCCTGGATTCCTTCAACGTCGGGCCTCTTGCCTGGAGGGAGCCGGGTGGAACTCGTTCCCGCGGCGCGCGGAACGAGGCTGGGGCCGGGGAGGCCGGAGCGCAGGGTCAGGCCCGGGTGCCGTACGAGCGGCGGCGGATCCTGTACAGAGCGCCCGCCGCGGCCGCGGTGATCAGCGCACCGCCCGCGGCGACCTGGGTGTTGGTGTCCTGGACGTCCCCGAAGCCGGCCCGGACGGCGCCGTTCGGCTGCGGCTGCGCGATCTCGTAGGTGTCCGTGAGCTTGATCCGCGGCGGGCACTTGATGGTGACGGTGTCCGTGCCTGACGCTCCGTCGGCCGGGATCTGGAACTCGCCCGTGAGCACGCCCGCGCGCTCGCCCCCGAAGAGGTGGAACTTGCCGCCCACCACCGACTCGCCCTTGCCGTACGTCACGTCCGGGCCGCAGGCCGTGACCGTGACCGTGACCGTGGAGCCCGGCAGCGCGCTGCCCGGGTCGATGCGGAGCGCCGGGTCACCGGCGGCCACGGCGGCCGGGCTCTGCAGGGCCAGGACGCCCAGGAGCAGTCCGACACCGACGCCAACATGTGTGTTTCGCAAGGGAATCCTCCGACAAAGCAGTGGCCGACCTGTCCGCTCGGCGCTCCTGTGATCTCCTCCGACGAGAAAACCGACGCTCCGTCAGCTCCGCAACAGGAGGCGGGGGCACGGGCGTCACCCGGGCGGATGCGACGACTGTTCGGGGACCGGCGTTTGCGCAGGTCGCGGAAGCGGTGGCCGGGTCGCCGCGGGAGGCGGATGGGCTAACGGCCCTCATCCCGAAGGGGGCAGGGGGCGTACGGCCGTATGCGCGGGGTCAGGTCGCCGCCCGGTCGGAGCCCACCCGCTTCACGGAACGCCGGCCCCGGTGGCGGTGTGGAGGCCGTCACCGCCGTGGGCCGTGTCCGGAGCGCGCGCGGGAAGACGCCGCACGGACGGGACGCAGAGGAGCGCGAGCGCCGCGGGGACGCCGACGGCCGTCATCGCGTACAACGTGGGCCGCAGGCCGAGGGCGTCGGACACCGGGCCGGCCAGCACGAGGCCCAGCGGCATGAGTCCCGACGACAGCAGATGGTCGTAGGAACTCACCCGGGACAGGGCCGCCTCGGGTATGTGCGTCTGCAGCGCGGTCTCCCAGGTGACGAAGAAGACCGAGACGGCGACGCCGGTGACTGCCTCGAGGACGGCCGTCACGGCGACGGACGTGCCGAGGCCGATGACGACCGCCTGGCAGGAGGCCACAGCGAGCGCCGCGGCGGCGAGCGCCATCGGACGCCCGACCTCGATCCGGTAGGCGCACACGTCCCCCACGACGGAGCCGATGCCGAAGCCCGCCGTCACGACCGCCCAGCCGGCCGCGCCGCCCCACCGGTCCTCGGCCAGGACGGGCCCCAGCACGAACACCGACGGCAGCACGACGACGTGGTAGACGGATATCGCCGCCATGCCCGACCACACCCACGGACGGCCGCGCACCTGCGCCCAGCCGGCGCGCAGCTCCCCGAGGAACCTTCCTCCCGGGGCGGGACGGGCCGCCTCGGCCGTCATCTCACGGGGTGTCAGCCGGGCCAGGAACGCGGCGCTGACCGCGAAGGTCAGCGCGTCCACCGCCAGGGCGCCGCCGGGGCCGGCCGAGGCCACCAGGAGACCGGCCAGGGCCGGACCGGCCACCAGCCCC
Source organism: Streptomyces sp. NPDC058751 (assembly GCF_042746485.1). Taxonomy (NCBI): domain Bacteria; kingdom Bacillati; phylum Actinomycetota; class Actinomycetes; order Kitasatosporales; family Streptomycetaceae; genus Streptomyces; species Streptomyces sp. NPDC058751. The sequence goes on from NZ_JBHYPZ010000002.1 coordinate 152,421, forward strand.
GCCGACTGGACGAACCCGCGCAGGGCGTTGGCCTCACGCAGCCGGTCGGCGCCGACGAGCAGGGGGGTCAGTCCCGTGGCCGCCGGCATGAAGAACGCGTCGGCCGTGCCGAACACGGCCATCAGCAGCACGAGATGACGGACCTCGGCGACGCCGGTCAGCAGCAGGACCGCGGCGAGCCCCTGCGCGGCGAACCGCACCAGGTCCGACACCAGCATGATGCGGTGCCGCGGGAAACGGTCCGCCCACACCCCGCCCACCAGGGAGAACAGCAGCGTCGGTACGAGTCCCGCGGCAGCCAGCAGCCCCACGTCGGAGGCGGACCCGCCCACCGAGAGCGCGGCGAACGGCACGGCGACGAACGACACGCGGTCGCCCAGTACCGACAGGGACTGCCCGATGAACAGGCGGGCGAACTGCGGCTCGTCACGCAGCACGCCGGGAACGACAGACTTCACGAGGGGGACCGATCAGGGACGGAGGACAGGGACCGCGGCGCCCGATGGTAAGCGGTGCCGTCCTCGCGGGTCACCCGTATTCCGCGGGGGAGGGACCGGCCGGCCTGCGCAGGAGCCACTGGCCGAACGTCCGGCGCGGGGGCCGCACCACCACGCGGCCGTGGACCTTCTCGCCGACCAGCTCGACGCGCAGGACGACCGGCGTGTCCGGACGCGCCGGAGTCCGGTGGTGTCCGATCCGGCAGTGGACCAGCCGCAGGCCGTCGGTGTCGACCACGACGCCGGGCCGCGTGACCAGCGTCAGGGTCTTCCCCACCATGCCCACGTCGACGCGCAGGGTGTCGTGCGTGATCACGGCCTCGGTGAAGTCGAGCGTCACCTCGCAGAACGTCACCGCGAGTTCCAGCCTCCGCGGCACGACCCAGCGCCCCACGCGCTCGACCGCGCCGCTGTGGACCTGTTCGATCCGGACCGTGTCCTTGGCCTCCGCCCCGGCCGCGCCGACGGGTGGCAGGTCGCCGGTGAGCGCGGCCAGTTCGCCCAGGGTCCGTGCCGACAGGGCGACTTCCAGGCGCTCGTCCAGCTCGTCCGCGGTCAGCAGGCCGTCCCCGGCCGCGATCCGCAGCACGTCCACCACCCGGTCCCGGTCCGCGTGCGAGGCCCGCAGCCCGGGCGGCGAACCGGTGCCGACGGACTTCCCGGCGGGTGCGATCTCTCCTGACATGCTTCTGTCCTCGTCCCCTCGAACGTCTCTGCACGACGCGGGCAGCGGCGCCGGAAGAAGGTTAACGCTATATCGCGATACGGATCGTGGCCGGGCTCCATCGCTTCGTGGCGGCGAGCAGGAACCCTGTCCCGCACGTGCGGGACAGGGTTCTTTGCCGTTCGGGGCGGGGCCCGCCCCCGCGGACCGTGGTCTCCTACGGGTGCGCGATCCCGGTGATGACCTGGTCGTAGCGCCGGACCGTCCCGGTGAAGGCCGAGTTCGGGTACTTGTTCCGCAGACGGGCCAGGGCGGCGTCCACGTAGGCCCACATGTCACCGGCGTCGGAGTGGGCGTCGAAGACGGCGTGCGCGACCCATTCGCCCTCGTCGCTGCTGACGAAGGCCTCGTACTTCTGCTCCTCGGTGGTGACGGCCATGGCTGTGTCGGTCTCCTGGGTCGTGGTGTGCGGGGTGTCGTCACTCGTGGCGCCCGAGGACGGGGCCGCTTGCGCCGTCCCTGGCGCTGTGAGGAGCGTCGTCGTCGCGGCTGTGCCGACGGCGGCCCCCAGTACGGTCCGCCGGGAAATCTCTGACACGGTTCTCCCCCCCCTGTGCCGGCCCCCTCGCGGTGAGGGGCCCGTGACCGACCCTATATTCAACTACCTTCGACAGATGGGGAGTTGATGGCCGGGCGTGTCATCTCCGCCCTGGGGGGTGCCGACGGCACGGCGCATGAGCCCGCGACGGGGCGGGGCGGTGGGGAATCCGGGCTACCGGCGTGCCCGGCGGTAGGCGATCAGCAGTCCCAGGAGGATGCCGACGAGGAGGGTGACGGTCAGGACGATCCACAGGGGGAGGGTCACCTGCGGGATCCAGAGCCGGATGGTCACGGAGCTGGTGTTGGCCGCGATGAACCAGATCGCCAGGCCCGCCAGCACGAAGAAGCCGATGTTGCGCAGCCGGTAGTCCCGCCCCTTGACCGTCACCGTGGACGGCCCGTGTGCCTTCGCGGTCTTCTGGCCCATGAAGCCAGTATCCGGCCGTTCGTCCGAGCGGGCGACTCGATGAGGCCGGTGACCGGCCGGTTCGAGCAGGAAATCCGGAATGCGGGCCGGACGGGACGGCGTCCCCCTCCGTCGGCCCCCGCCGGGCGGACGCGGCCGTCCTGCGGCCGGAGCCGACCGGTAGCCTCACCCCATGGACGCGCTCGTGCCCTTCGCGTCATGTTCGGCGGCCTCGCCGCGGTCCTGGGCTTCCTCGTATGGCTCGCCGCCCGCGTGCGCGCCCGGGGCCTGGCCGGCGGAGCCGTCAACGCGGCGCTCGCCTCGTACGAGGAGGCGTTCCGCGCGACCTCGCACGCGGCCCACGTCGAGATCCAGGTCCAGAAGGAACGCAAGGCACCGCTCCTGTCGCCCGACGACCACCGGGAGCGCGAGCCGGGCGGCAGGAGCCCGGCGGGTTCCCGGGACCGCCGGTCCGAGGCCCGCTCCCGCGTACGCCGCTCGCGATGGACCCTCCGCCGCCGGACCGGCCGCTTCCGGGGAGATCACTGAGCCGTGCCACCCGACGGGCCCCGGGCCGCCACGGTCCCGGCGGCTTCGCGGACCCGTCCGGGCTCAGGCCGCGGCCCCGTCCAGGGGGACGCCGAGCCGGCCGGCCACGGTGGTCAGGGCCGTACCCAGGGGCAGCGCGACCCGGGCGACGGCGTGCAGGTCGCCCCGGGTCGCGTCCCGGTTGACGATCAGCACCGGCTTCCCGGCCTCGGCCGCCTGGCGGACGAACCGCAGACCCGACATGACCGTCAGCGAGGAGCCCAGGACCAGCAGGGAGGTCGCCTCGCGGACCAGCCGACGGCAGTGCTCGACCCGCGGCGGCGGAACGGACTCGCCGAAGAAGACCACGTCCGGCTTGAGGACGCCCCCGCACACCGTGCACGGGACCACGTGGAAGTCCCCGACCTGCTCGTCGGTGAGGTCGGCGTCACCGTCCGGGTTGACGGCGGCCGCCACCGGGGCGAAGCCCGGATTGGCCTCCTCCAGCAGACGGGCCAGTTCGCGGCGCGGCGTGCGGGAACCGCAGGAGAGACAGACGACCCGCTCCAGACTGCCGTGGAGTTCCACGACGTCCCGACTGCCGACCGCCTGGTGCAGCCCGTCGACGTTCTGGGTGATGACCCCCGACAGCAGACCGTGCCTCCCGAACGCCGCCACGGCCCGGTGCCCGTCGTTGGGGCGGGCGCGGCCGAAGGTCCGCCAGCCCAGGTGGCTGCGCGCCCAGTACCGCCGCCGGGCCTGGGCGGTCGCGGTGAAGTCCTGGTAGGTCATCGGGGTGTGCCGGCGCAGGCTCCCGCCCTCGCCCCGGTAGTCGGGGATGCCCGACTCCGTCGAGATGCCCGCCCCGCTGAGCACCAGCACACCGCCGGTGCGCAGCGCGGCGGCTACCGGCTCCAGATCCGTCGTGCCGGGCGGGAGATCCCCGGAAGGGATCCAGCTCAGAGTGGGGCGCATGCGCATGCGTCCAGGGTACGGAAGGGCCGGCGTCCCGTACGGGCCCGCACGGCACCGCCGCGACCGCTCTCCCCGGTGCCCCGGAACGCCTCCTCCGCCGTCACCGGCCGTCGTAGGGTGACCGCCGTGAAGGTGGGAACGGAGGAGACCCGGCTGATCGTCCTGCGCGGCAACAGCGCCTCCGGGAAGTCGTCCGTCGCCGCCGGTCTCCGCGACGGATTCGGCCGCGGTCTGGCCCTGGTCGGCCAGGACAACCTCCGCCGCGTCGTGCTGCGCGAGCACGACCGGCCCGGAGCGGCGAACATCGGTCTGATCGACCTGACCGCCCGCTACGCCCTGGACGCCGGCTACCACGTCGTGGTCGAGGGCATCCTCTGCGCCGACCACTACGGCCACATGCTCGCCCGCCTGCGCACCGACCACCGCGGCCCGACCCACGGCTACTACCTGGACGTGCCGTTGACCGAGACCCTCGCCCGCCACGCCACCAAGCCGATCGCCGGCGAAGTCGACGAGGCGCGGCTGCGCGACTGGTACCGGCCGCTCGATCTCCTGCCCGGCGGCACGGAGACGGTCATCGGCGCCGGCAGCGCCCTGCACGAGACCGTCGACCGCATCATGCTCGAAACCGGTCTGGCCCACCTGCCCGCGCCGGACCGCTGACCGGGGCGGTGCCGGGAGGCGAGGGCTCCCGGCACCGCCGCGTGGTCAGTCCCCGTCGCGCAGCCGGGAGGCCAGGGCGGCCAGCTGTTCGGCTCCCTCGGCGTGGCCCCGGGCGGTCAGCAGGGACACCGCCTTGTCGAGGCGGGCGAGGGCGGGGGCGACGCGCTTCAGGTAGACGCCCTCGACGGCACCCGCGAAGCGGACGCACTCGGCCCACTCGTCGGCCCGGTCGTCCCCCGGTCCGGGCTCGCCGAGCAGGGCGAGCGACTTCTCCAGCGCGGCCAGGGCGTCCTCGTACCTCCTGGCGTAGGCGTTGACCCGCCCGTGTTCGTAGGCCAGGGCCGGGTCCAGGGGACGGCCCCGGGGCTCGTACCCGGCCTCGCGGGCCTCGTCGGCGATCCGGCTGGCGTCGGCGAGGAAGGCGAGGGCACCGGGGAGGCCGTCCTCGCCCTGCTGCTGGGCCTGCAGACGGGCCAGTTCACGCAGGCAACCGCTCAGCTGCTCGTAACGCGGTGCCCGCGCGTGGACGGCGATCGCCTGGGCCACGGCCTCGCGGGCAGGGCCGAACTCGCCGGACTCGCCGAGGAGCACGGCCGCCTCGGAGGCGATCATGCCGTGGCTTCCCGGGTCGTCGTCCCAGCCGGCCGACTCGGCCGCGAGGGCGACGAGTTCGGTGGTGGCGGCCTTGAGGTCCTCTCCCGCGTGCAGGGCCCGGGCGCGGGTCAGGCGCAGCTGGGCCAGGAGCCGGTCGTCCAGCTCTCCCGCCACGACGTCCGGTTCGGCCATCAGGGAGTCGAGCAGGGCGATGCAGTCCTCGACCCGGCCCATGTCGAGGCTGAGCTGGGCCGCGTTGCTGTAGGTGCAGAACGCGTCGGTGCGGCTGCCGTGACGGAGGTCGAGCTCCGCCGAGCGCGTCAGGTGGCGCAGCGCCTCGTCGGGCCGGCCCAGGTGCATGCAGACCTCGGCCAGGTCGCCGTGGAGGCGGCCGGTGTCGACCGCCTCGGCGGGCCAGTCGGCGGCCAGCCGCAGGCCCTCGGACAGGCTCGCGTGCGCGGCTTCCGCGTCGCGAAGGCCGAGCTGGAACCGGGCCCGCAGCCCGAGCGCGCGGGGCAGGTGCCAGGCGGGGCCGTGCTCCCCCAGCCGGCCGAGGAGGCCGTCGACCCCGGCGACCGCGGCGGGCAGGTCGCCGGCGAGGGCGTGCGTGCCGGCCTTCAGCAGCAGCGCGCCGGCGATCTGCCCGACGACGTCGTGCCGCGTGGCGAACGCGAGGAGCAGGTCCACCTCGGCGAAGACCGGTGCGGCGTCCTCCTCGTTCCCCGACGTCTGCAGACGCAGGGCGAGCACGGTGGCCCGCAGCCGCAGCATGCGGGCCTCGTGGACGGGCGTGAGGCCGGACGTCCCCTCGTGCAGGGCGACCATGGACGCGTGGGCGGCGGTCAGCGCGGCCGTTTTCGTCCCGGACCCGTCCTCGACGCCCTCCGCGGCGGCGAGCAGGGCACCGGCGCGGGCGAGCGCCGCCGGGCCCGGTGCCCCGGCGTCCTCGTACAGGCCCGCGGCCTCCTCGTACAGCGCCTCGGCCTCGGCGAAGTCGTCCTTGTCGCCCGCCCGGCCCGCCTCGTCGTCCAGCAGGTCCGCGCGGAGCAGTACGAGCGGGCCCACCGCCGGGTCGTCGGGGTGGACGTAGTCGCGGGCGGCCGTGAGCGTGCGCAGGCGTGCCCAGTGGGCCGATGAGTCGGGGTGTCCCTGTTCGTCCAGCTCCCTTGCCCGGAGGATCGATTCGCCGACCGACTCGGGCACGGCGGCGGTGGCACGGGCGGGGGGTGCGGCGGCCGGGACGGCCGTGGCCATGTCGTCCAGGCTGCGGGGGCGCAGGGTCAGCTCCAGCGCGTCCAGGAGCGGGGCACGGCCGACGCGGGCCCCGCGCCGGTCGGTGTGGGTGGTGGTCCCGTTGCGGGCGTCGAAACGCGCGGCGAGGTCGTCGGCGCGCTCTCCCGCCTCGGCGCGCAGCGCGGCCACCGTCCAGGCGCGGCCCGCGAATCCGGCGGCGGGCAGTTCGCCGTGGCCGAGGTGCTCGACCCGTCGGAGGAGGACGTCCACGCCGGTGAGGAAGTCGAGCATGTCCCGCGGCGACTCGACCTCGTCGAACAGTCCCCGGTTCTCGGCGAGCAGTTCCAGACCGCGGGCCTCGTTGCCGGTCAGCGCGCAGAACTCCAGGTGACGGCCGACCTCTCCGGCCATCGAGGGGTTGCGGCGGCAGGCGCGGTAGCCGGCGAGGTGCAGCTCGACGGCCCGTTCGAGGGCGCCGGTGCGCAGCAGGGGCAGCAGCGCGTGCGAGATGGAACGGGCCGGCTCCTCCTGGCAGGAGTCCTTGCCGGCGAGGACGGGCTCCCACACGCGCAGAGCCCGCTCGTCGTCGCCCGCCGCGAGGTGGTGGAGGGCGCGCTCGCAGATCTCGCAGGCCTCGCAGTCACTGAGCTGCGTGCGGGGCCGGCCGGCCCACAGTTCGAAGGCGAGGGCGGTGTCCTCGCCGATGTGGGCGGCGAGCTGGTACGCCTGTCCGTAGCAGGGCTGGAGGCCGAGGCCGGCCTTCTCGTACCGGGTGCGCATCTCCGTCTGCCACTGGCGCAGGCTGCTCAGCGGTACCTCGGGCAGCGAGAGCAGGGCGTTGGCCACCCACTTGAACCGCCAGAACAGCAGGTGGCGCAGGCGCGCGTCGAAGGCGTCGGGCTGTTCGTCGAACAGGGTGAGCAGACGGGCGAAGACGACGGGCGACTTGCGGGGTTCGGAGCCGTAGGTGTACGCCTCCTGCAGTTCGAGGAGAGCGCGGACGATCGGTACGGGCTCCGCGAACTGCTCGGCCGCCTCGACGAGTTCCTCGGCGGTGACGGTGCGGGTGCGGCCGTAGGGGCGGCAGCCGTTCTCCTGGAGCGCCCGGAGCAGCTCGTCGGTGGTCTGGGGTGCGGTCGGCATCGTCAGCTGTCCTTGCGGAGGGCGTGGGCGAGGAGGTCGAGGAAGGAGCGGTTGATGAGGCTCGACTCGGCGGGCCTGAGCGGACGCCTGGACAGCATCGCGGCCTGGCCGTAGAGGGCTTCGGCGCTGGTGCGGGCGAGCTCGGGCTCGGTGATGGTGACGGCGGTGCGGACCAGCGGGTTGAGCTGGTTGAGGATGAGCTGGGCCCGCGGGGCCTCCTGGCGCAGGGCGCCGAGGATGTCGCCCCACACGCCGCCCTCCTGCTCACGGGCGAGCTGGGAGCGGGTGCGCTCGTGCCGGGCCTCGCGGCTGTCGACGAGGAGGGCGGGCGCGGAGGCGGGCTGGAAGGAGCGCAGGGCGACGTCGCAGTCGAAGACGGCGAGGGCGTCGCGGGCCCGGGCGAGGTAGGCCGCGGCGGCCAGCTCCGTCTCCCGGTCGACGGGGTCGAGGTGGGCCGTGAGGGTCGCCGGGTCGAGGTCCGCGACGCTCGCCCCGGGCCTGATCTCCGGCAGCCGGTGGACGAGTTCACGGTCGTACGTGTAGCCCCCGTTGACGACGCCGAGCCCGGCGGCCGAGGCGATCGCGGCGACCTGCCGGAACTCCTCCACGCTCGACGTCACGAGCACGGTGCGGTGGGTGCGCGCGAACTCGTCGAGCGTGGCGTGCCCGTCGGTGGTCTCGAACGGCAGCCAGGGCAGCAGCATCCGCAGGATCTCGTCGTCGTGCACCGCCAGCGACTTGACGGCCAGGTGGTGCACCTGGAGGAAGCGGGCGAGCAGGTCCGGGTCGCTGGCGGCGGCCCGGGCGATCCACTCCCGCAGCCGTTCGGCCAGGGCGTCGCGGACGGCGGCGAGGGTGTCGTCCTCGTACAGGGACTCGCGGGACGCCGTCGGGCGCAGGCTCTCGGCGTCGACGACACAGCGGACGAAGAACGCCCACTCGGGCAGGATCTCCTCGGCCTGCTCGGACAGCAGCATGCCCTTGACGTGCACGCGGTGGCCGTGGCGGCGCCCGGCCGGCACCGTCTCGGGCAGCACGCAGGCGATGCCCTTCAGACCCACGGCCGGCAGGTCCAGCTCGATCGTGTCCAGCGGCTTGAACCCGAGGACGTCCTCGCCGTACGCGGCCAGGGCGCGCGAACGGGCTCCCGGCGTGGGGTACGTGACCGCCCAGGGCGCGGGTTCGGGGTTGACCGGCGCGGGCGTGCCGCCCGTCCCGTCGGTGAAGGTGACGGGGTGGCGCAGCAGGGAGCCGAAGTGCCGGGCCAGCGCGTGGACCTGGACCGGCCGGGTCCACTCGCCGGCGTCCGGGCGGGGCGTCAGGGTGACGGTGGTGCCGGGGCGGGGGCGGGCGGACGCGGGCAGGGTGCGCACGGTGTAGCTGCCGTCGCCGCGTCCCCGCCACTCGACGGCGGGGGCGTCGGGGGTGCGGGCGGAGCGGCTCAGGACGTGGATCTCGTCCGCGACCAGGAAGCAGGAGAGCAGACCGATGCCGAACTGCCCGATGAAATCGCCGCGTTGCTCGGCGATGCGCTCCGCGCGCTTGCTGCTGCGGCCGATCGTGGCGAGGAAGGTGTGCACGTCGGCCTCGGTGAGACCGACGCCGTCGTCCTCGACGCGTACGACCGAACCGTCGGCGTACAGACGGATCCCGAAGGCACCGGTCGGGGCACCCGGTTCGAGGGAGTGCCGGGCCGTCAGCGCGTCCACCGCGTTCTGCAGGAGTTCACGCAGATAGACGCGGGGGCTGGAGTAGAGGTGGTGGGAGAGGAGGTCGACGAGGCCGCGCAGGTCCACTTGGAACGTGCGGTCGTCGCCGACCGGGGTCGCGGCGGTGTCGGGCAGTGTCATCGGGCAGTCCGGAGGGGGAGAGGAGACGGGTGGCGGGATCGGCGTGCGTCCGGGCGCCGCGGTGGCGGGACCGGCGTGCTCAGGTGCTGCGGTGGCGGGACCGGTGCGCGCTCAGGTGCTGCGGTGCCGGCGGACCGGTGTGTGCTCAGGCGCGGCGGTGGTGGCGGGCGAACTGCTTCTCCGGCTCGGCGAAGTACGTCCAGGGCCAGCTCGTGTACGCGCCGTCGAGCGTCTGGAAGACACGCCGGACCGTGTGACGCTCGCCGGCCAGCGACAGCGCCATGGCGAACATGTTGAAGTCGTGCTGCCAGCCCGGGTGCCACGCATAGCCGGGGTGCAGGATGCTGTGGTCGGCCGCCTTCCGCAACTCGTCCTGGATCTCCGGGGTCTCGAGACAGTCCGCGCTGTCCGACTCGACCCAGTCCTCGATGTGCGCCATGGCGACGACGCAGCCGAGGCGGTGCCCCTGCGGGGCGCGGCCGATCGCGTCGCGGGCGAACGCCAGGGCCTGGCCGGGATCGCCGCCCCAGCGGGGCTGCAGCTGCGACACCCACTCGACGTGGGTCTCCAGGTCCAGCGGGTCACGGCGCAGAGCGGCGTCGAGCCGGGTCTCCTTCACGACCTGGGGCAGCGACATGCCCCGGGCGGAGGTGAGGAGGCGGCGCCACGGGGTGACCCAGTCCGGCCGCAGCTCGGCGGCCTCCAGCAGCTGCTCCTCGCCGATCAGGAGCCGCTCGCGGAAGACGCGCCACTGCTCCTGGGTGACGTTCACGGCACGCGCGCTGGTGCGCGCCTCCCAGCCCCAGTCGATGTGGCGCGTCCCGGATATCAGCAGGGCCGTCGCCCGGTGCTCCTTGTCCTCCTCGACGGCCCGGCCTATCCAGTCCTGCACACCGTCCAGCTCGGCCAGCTCGGCGAGGACCTTGTGGTTGCGGCCGAGATCGAAGGGGACCAGCGCGGCCTTGACCGCCTCCCAGTCACCCGCGTCGGCCGATTCCACCAGCTCGAGCACCCGTACGTCCCCCAGGGCGCGCAGCGTGTACACCCCGTTCCTGCCCCTGCGCGGCACCGGGAGCGCGTACGGATCCGCCGCCGTCGGTCTGTCCGCGTTCCTGCCCGTCAGCCTGCCCCACATGCCGCACCCTCCCCTGGTCCTTCATGATCGTCCGGTGCAGCATAAACGGACCCGCCGACACCGCCGCCACGGAGTTTCCCGGGTGCTTCACGATCCCGGATCCCGCGCCCGGGCCGGATCCCGCCGAGCCCGCCGACCGGGCGAGGCGGCGGGCGGTCCGGCATGGTGCGCGGGCCTGGACCGGAGGGCGGCCGGAGACCGGTGGCCCGGTTCCAGGATCGAGCGGGAGAGCGCATGGACGACCTCGGCAGCGCAGGCTCCCGCGGATCGGTGAGCGCCGTCACGGACCGGGGAGCCGCCAACCGGGCCGGGGTGCCGAGCACCGCCCTCGCCGGCGTACTGGCCTTCGCGCTCTCCTCCGGGCGTGGCAGTGGTTCTCCACCTGCCTCGGCGCCACCCTGCTCGCCGCTGATCCTCGCCCGTACCCGGGCGCCGGTTCCCGTCCCCGGCGCGCGGTCCGCGTACGTGCGGAGCCTGACGGCCTGTCGGACACCGCCGGGACCGCGTCCCCGGCGTGACCCTGCTCGGCGACGCGGTCCACCTGATGTCCCCCTTCGCCGACGAGGCCGCCGACCTGGCGATGCTCGACGGCGCCGAACTCGCCCAGGCCGTCGCCGCCCACCGGGGGACCGGGAGGCGGCCCTCGCGGCGTACGAGGAGGCCCTCTTCCCCCGCAGCGAGGCGTCCGCCGCCCAGTCCGCCGCCGGCCTGGAGACGATGTTCGGCGAGAAGGGGTCGGCGCGGATGACCGAGTTCTTCACGTCCGCGCGGGACGGCGCGTGACGGGACCGCTCCCTCCCTGACGGTGTCGGCCGGCACCGGAGGGCGTCACCGGAGGGCGTCGAGCCGGGTGATCTGCTGGGCCACGCTCCTCTCGATGACGGCGGCGAGGTCCTTCGCCCGCTCGGCGCTCCCTGACGTGCGTTCACTCGTGCACAGCCTGCGGACCTGGACCAGATGGGCCCGCAGGCTCTCGGTGAAGAGGCGGTCGAAGCTCTCCCCCGTCACCGTCCTCGCCCTGCGCACCGTGTCGAGCGTGACCATGCCCGGCATGTCGTGCCCCTCGTGGGGGCGGGTGTCGGGAACACCCGAGACCTCCAACAGCTCACGCAGATCGACGAGTTCGTCCTTCAACCTCCTTCCCGCCTCCTCGGCCCGGCCGGCCAGGGCCGGGCGACCGGCGCGGGCGGGCGCCAAGTCGACGAGCAGCGAGGCCCGTTCGTCCATGGGGATCATCAACTGGATCCATGCCGTGTCGGTGTCGTCGAAGGCGGCGGGCGCGGGCCTGTCGGCCGCCGGCTGCGGGGTGCAGCCGGCGACCGCCAGGCCCAGGAGCAGGGCGGCCGCCGTCCGCCGGGTCAGAACGTTCCGGCGGAGTTGCACTTGGCGCTCTGCACGATGCAGTCCTTCACGCGCTGCCCGAGGGCCGCGGTGTCCCAGGCGTTGAAGAAGTCACCGTGGATGGACGAGGCCATGCCCGACGCCAGGCTGAACCCGTCGGCGCTCCCGCTGGTCGGGTAGCCGATGACGAACGACACCGAGGGGATGGCGACCGGGTAGGCGCCGCTGCACTTGCCGTCGTAGGTGAAGGCGACGTGCGACTTGTGGTCCGGGCTGTCGAGGTGCTTGCCGTCCCAGCAGTCCGGGAAGACCAGCTGGTACACCAGCTTGGCGGTGGGGGCGCACAGCGGCCAGTTGCCGTCGGCGCTGCGGCCGGTCTCGCCGCCGGGTCCGGCGCACCAGAACTGGTTGGGCGAGCCGGCCGGGGTGGCCACCTGCGACTTGGCATTGCCCGCGATCATGCGGAAGCCCTGCGGGAAGGGCACGGTCGCCGTGGCATCGGGCAGCCGCGACCCGTAGTAGACGATCATCCCGTCGGGTTCGACCGCCTTGCCGCGCTCGTAGAGCGTGGGGATCCAGTACGCCGAGAGGTCCTTGGCGGGTGTGCAGGTCGTGCCCGTGTTGCCCAGCAGGCTCTGGGTGGTGGTGAACGCGTCGGTGCTCCTGTTGCCGAAGAAGCTGTGCATGTGGGACGCGCCGGGCAGGCCCGGGGCGACGATCGGGTCGTCCGGCTTGGAGTGGCTGTAGGTGCAGGTGGCGTTGAACTCGGGGACGCGCACGGCGTCGGCGGGCACCGGCGCCGGAGTCATCGCCCGGAACTGGGCCAGCTGGGCCTGCCACTTGGTCTGGTCGACGTCGACCCAGCCCGGCGCGGGCTCGTCGCCGCCGCTGACGAACGAGAACCAGTTGATGTTGACGAAGTCGCCGGGCGTGGTGCTGCGCAGGACCGCGAACACGGTCTGGGCGCCGGTCGGGTGGGTGGTGACGTCGGCGCTGCGCGTCGCCCAGGTCTGCCAGCCCCCGGTGGGGCCGGTCTGGAACACGGCGAGCAGGGGACCGGTCAGCGAACCGGTGCGCAGTTCGACGGACCCGCTGCCCGTGGCGGCGGCGATGCGCGCCGACACCGTCAGGCGGCCGGCGGGCCCGAGGTCGACCTGGTCGAAGCGCATCCAGTCGCCGTCGGCGAGGTAGGCGGCGTTCTGCCCGCCGCCCATGTCGGCGGTCGTCTCCAGGACGACGCCGGACTGCGCCGCGTAGGACTCGGCCTGGACGGTGACGGTGGCGGCCCGCGCCGCGGGGGCGCCGAGGGTGATGCCGAGGGCGGCGGCCAGGGCGATCACCAGGGCACCGACCAACACGGGATAGAGGTGTAAGGAGTGTCTGCGCATGTCACTTCCTCATCGGAGGGGGTGGGGCGGCTGCGGTCCGGCCCGGGACCGAGGTGTCCGGGCCGGACCTGACAAGGGGGCCGGTGCCGGCTGCGCTACTGGTACACGCGCACGTAGTCGACGAGCATCCGGGACGGGAACGGCGTCGACGCGTCGGTCGGGCCGGGCCAGTCGCCGCCGACCGCGAGGTTGAGGATCATGTAGTGCGGGTGGTCGAAGATCCAGGGTCCGCGCGTGCGCTCCACCTGGTCCTTGTCCAGGGTGAACACGGTGCGCCCGTCGAGGCTGAAGACGATGCCCTTGCTGTTCCAGTCGGCGGCCCAGGTGTGGAAGTCGTCCGAGAAGTCGGCGCCCGAGGGCAGCCGGTAGGGCGAGCCGATCCCGTTGCCACCGTTGTAGGCGGGGGCGTGCACGGTCGAGTAGGCCGTCTTCACGTCCTTGCCGAGGACCTCCATGATGTCGACCTCGCCGTTGTACGGCCACGGACGGCCGGTGAGGAAGTCGGCGCCCATCATCCAGAAGGCGGGCCACAGCCCGTTGCCCTTGGGCACCTTGACGCGGGCCTCGACGCGTCCGTAGGTGAACTGGAAGGTGGCGCCGGTGTTCATGCGGGCCGAGGTGTACTGGCAGGTGGTGCTGCCGGTCAGCGGGTCGGGCGGGCAGGCCCGGCCGGGGCTGGCCTCCTTGCGGGCCTCCATGACGAGGTGGCCGCCGCCGTCGAGCGCGGCGTTCTGGTGGTCGGTGTAGTACTGCAGCTCGCCGTTCTGGCCGGTGCCGGGGTCGGCGCGCCACTTCGCCGGGTCGGGCTTGCCGCCGACGGCCCCGTCGAAGTCGTCGCTCCACACCAGCCGCGGCGGCTGCGCCGGGTCCGGCGGCAGCGGCGGCGCCGGGACGGGGGAGCCTCCGGTGCCGTACACCTGGAACTCCCAGAGGGAGTAGCCGTAAGGGGTGGCGCGTTCGGTGCCGTACATGCGGACGTGGCGCCCCGTGCCGGAGACGGCCAGGGTCTGTTTGAAGCCGGTGCCGGACGTGGTCGAGTAGACCGGCGTCCAGTCGGTGCCGTTGGGCGAGACCTGGATCTGGAAGGACTTGGCGTAGGCGGGGTCCCACTGCAGGACGACCTTGGTGATCTGCGCGGTCGCGCCCAGGTCTACGGAGATCCAGCCGGGGTCGGTCCAGCCGGTGGTGGAGCTGGTCGCCCACCGGGAGGCCGGGTCGCGGTCGAAGGCCCGGGCCGGTGTGCACTCCCAGCAGTTGCCGTCGCTCTGCGACGAGGAGGCCGCGCCGGTCTTCCCGTACGACAGCAGGGTGTCCCCGCCGCCGGGGTCGCCGCCGGCCGTGCCGTACACCTGGAACTCCCAGAGCGAGAAGCCGTATTGAGTGCCGCGCTGGGTGCCGTACACGCGGACGTGGCGGCCGGTGGCCGTGAAGGTCAGGTTCTGGGTGCCGCCGGTGCCGTCCGCCGTCTCGTGGACGGTGGACCAGGTCTCGGCGTCGTCCGACACCTGGATGCGGAAGGCCTTGCCGTAGGCGGCCTCCCACTGGAGGGTGACACGGCTGATCCGGGCCGGGGCCCCGAGGTCGACCCTGATCCACTGCGGGTCGGAGAAGGCGCTGGACCAGCGCGTCGCCGGGTTGCCGTCGACGGCTCCCGGCGCGGTGAACGGGTCCTCGGTGCTCGACGCGACGACGGGCCGGCCCTGCGACAGCAGGGTCTCGGCGGCGTGGGCGCGGGGCGCGGGCAGGCTGACGAGGGTGAGCAGGACGGCCGCGACCAGGGCGGGTAAGCCGAAGCGGCGGAGCAGGGGATGCACGGGCGACTCCTCAGTGGGGGAAGGGTGAGGGAGCGCTCCCTGAGGGGTGAGAATGGGCCGGTGCCGGTGGCCTGTCAAGGCTTTCGGCAACAGGCCCGTAACACCACCGACGCACGTGCCGCGTGTCAGGGAACGGTTCCTGAGATCCACTGCGGCGGTGCGCGCGACGCCGGCCGACCGGCGCCGGAGACCGGCCGGTCGAGGCGAGGGACCGTCAACCAGGTGCACGGGAGGCGTCGTTGACAGGCGGATCGGGCCGAGGTCATCCTGGGGGAAACGCTCCCTGGACTCGACGACCGGGCACCGGTGATCGGAAGGCGATGAAACGACCCACGCTCACGGTGGTCGCCGCCCGGGCCGGCGTGTCCAAGTCGAGCGTCTCCCGGGTCATCAACGGGGAGACCACCGTCGCGCCGGAGATCCGGGACGTCGTCATGCAGGCGGTGCGGGAACTCGGCTACGTGCCGAACGCCGCCGCCCGCAACCTGGTCACCCGCCGCACGGACGCCGTGGCCGTGGTCGTGTCCGACCCGCCCAAGGGCGTGGTGTCCGACGACCCGCTGTTCTCCACCGTGGTGCGCACCGTCAGCCGGGAGTTGGAGGCCGTCGGCAGACGCGTGGTGCTGATCCTCGCCGAGTCCGACGAGAGCCGGGCCCGGGTGGAGCGCTACGTGGCGGGGGGCCACGTGGACGGCGTGATGCTCGTGGCGCTGCACGGCGCCGATCCCCTGCCGGCCGCGCTCGCCCGCATGGGCCTGCCCGTCGCGTCCTTCAACCGCACCGCCGCGACGGACGTCCCGTACGTGGCGCTGGACAACGCGGGCGGTGCGGAGCTGGCCGTACGGCACCTGCTGGAGCGGGGCAGACGCCGGATCGCCACGATCACCGGGCCGCTGGAGCTGTACGAGTCCCGCGAACGGCTCGAGGGGTACCGCGCGACCCTGCGGGACACCGGCCGCCGCTCGATCGTCGCGCTGGGCGACTTCACACGGGTCTCGGGCGCGGAGGCCATGCGGCAGCTCCTGGAGGACGACCCGGACGTCGACGCGGTGTTCGCGGCCAACGACCTCATGGCCATCGGGGCGCTGCGCACCCTGCACCAGGCGGGCCGCCGGGTCCCCGACGACGTGGCCGTGGTCGGGTTCGACGACATCGAGGCCGCCGCCTACACCACTCCCGCGCTCACCTCGGTGCGCAGTTCCATGGTCGACCAGGCCACCGCGACGGTGCGCCTGCTGCTGGCGCTCATCGAGGGCGGCCCCAGGAAGCCGGTGATCATGCCGAACGAACTCGTGGTCCGCGAGTCCAGCTGAACGGAGGGCCCGGGCCCGTTTCCCCGCGCCGGTGGTCTGGTTCCAGATGGTGAATGGGACGGTCGTCTCGAAGTGGTGGCGGGCGGCGGCGAGGTTCGCGGCCCACCGGGCGTCCTGCGACCGGGGCGCACCCGCTTTCTGGCTGGCGACAGGTGGGACCGGTTGCTCTCACCTGAGATCCTGGATGAGCTCCGCCGAGCTGACCTTGACGGCGTCTTGCTGGATGAGGCAGCCCGGTCCAGCGGCAGCCCGTGGGACCGGGGCCTGTCGAGCAAGTGACGGTGAGTCGCTGTCGCGTCTCTTCCTCGACTCGTTGCCCAGCGGCGGGGTGGGTGGCTCACATGGTGACGGTCGCGCGGACCAGGTTGTGGTCCGAGAGGCCCTTCGTGCTCTCGACCGCGGCGTTGCCGGCAACAGCGCCCCGCACGACCACGTGGTCGATCCACTGTGCCTTCGAGCCTGACGTGCGCGGCCGTGTCGGCAGGCTGTTTGGCGGGAGGTCCACGACGGCGAAGCCAGTGCCCAGAGCCGACGCTACGGTGGCACGGTCGGTGTTGAAGTCCCCGAGAAGTACTGCTGCGTATCCCCGGGGAGAGGTGGCCAGTTCGGCCAGGCGTGCCAGCTGGCGCGTGTGCCGCTGATCGCCGCTCACGTGCGTGGCGACGATCAACGTTCCGGCGGTCTCGACGGCGAGCGCGCCCTTCCCCGGGTCGTCCTCGAAGGACTCGGCAGTGATCTCCCGGGTCGGTCCGTCGACAAGGAGCACGAGGTACTCCTCGGGGTTGCGCAGCGAGCAGGTGCCGTGGCGCGGTGTCGGGACGCGCGGGTACCTCAACGCGTGGATGGTCCGGTCGGTCAGCGCAAGGCGGAGGCTGGCCAGTTGGTCACCGCTGACCTCCTGCAGGGCGATGACGTGCTCGTCCCGTCCCACCAGCAACGCCGTGACCGCGGCGATCCGCTCCGACTCGTCCGGGCAACTTCTCAGGACGTCCTCGCCCCAGTTCTCGGCGTGGACGCGGTGCAGAACGTTCCAGCTGGCAACCGTGATCACACTTCGCGATGTTAGACGGTGATGTCCCACCCGTAGTCCGGTCCGACAACTGAGCGGAACAGGCCATGAGCCCATCGGCTGCCGGCCTGTCGAGGAAATGCCGCGGATCTGAGACTCAAGCCGCATGACACGGCGTGAGACAGTGCGAGAACACCCAGCTCACAGCCTCGGCGTATGTCGCCGAGATGGAGAACCCACACCTCAGTTGCCCCTCGGCCACCCCGCAAAGGCGCTGAGTGGCCCGCACAGCGCCGATCTCTCCCCCTGCCGGGCCCTCCGCCCGCTCCGGGGCGGAGATCGGCCCTCGCAACGCCCCACAGGCGATCAGGGAAGGAGCCCCGCGGATGCCCGAGAGGAACCTCGAGTGCGGCAAGTGCGGCAAGTGCGGCGCACGCGGCATCAAGGGCCATGAGGCCGTCGCCCGCCAACTGGACGCGCTCGCCGGATACATCGCGCCACCCCGATCACCGCCCGGCGCGGCCTGCTCGCCTGCCTGCACCACCTCACCCGCACCGCCGCCTGCGACGCCCGCCTGACCGCCGCGCTCCGCACCATCAAAGCCTGGCTCGCCGGTACCCGCCAACCCTCCCGCGCGAACCTCGCCGCGATCGAGCGGGCCTACCGCACGGTGCGCCGGGAGAACGTGGTCCGCTGCCTGCTCGCCCGCCTCAACCGCGACGGGCGCGGCATCCGCGTGGAGGTCCACCCGCTCGACCAGCCCCAGGTCGCCCGGCCCTCGGTGGCAGGCACTCCACCCCGACGGCAGCTCAGCACCGGTGTGACGGAGCACTGCATCTGGCCCGTATGGACAGCCTCGATGCTCGGAATCGGCCCGATGACGACTGACAATTCGCTGTGGCTGGAGGACGCGGCGCTCTTTCAGTGTCCCCAGCCTGCGTAGATGATGACGTTCTCGCCGTTGTCCCTGGCTCCGATGCATACGTCGCGCCAGTCGAGCAGCCAGCCGCTGGAGCGGCAGCTCTCCTGCTGGAGGCCCAGTTCGCGGATGATCTCCGGGCGGGACAGGCCGTTCTCACTGGTGACCGTCGCGGCGCGCCAGCAGCCGCCGGAACCGCAGCTGGTGCCTTCGTCAACCATGGTGATGCCTGGCGGCAGTGAGGGGAGGGCTTTGGAGGGCGGGGCGTCCGAGCCTTCGCTGATCATCAGGGTGTACAGGAGGCCGGCCGCGAGGGTGAGGGCGAACTGCGTCCCCAGGAAGCCGATCGCTTTGTTGCGGCGGGGGATCCATTCCGGGGGAGGGGAGTCCTCGTGCCGTCCTTCCAGTCCCGCGCCGCAGGCGATGAGCAGGGGCGCGAGAGCCGTGAACACGAGATGGGCGTCGGGCCTGGGAGCGTCGATCCAGCCCTGCTGGACGCTGATCAGCAGACCGGCTCCGGTGAGCAGCGCGCCGTCGATCGCGAAGCCGACGGAGCGGGTGCGGGCGATCGTCCCCCAGACGACGGTGGGCGCGACGGCGAAGAGTATTCCCAGGACGGTCAGCATGCACGGGAGACGTGCGGCCCCGAGCGCTCGGTTTCACGAGGCGCAGCCGGGCAGGAGCATCCTGCCGCATCTCAGCCGCCAGCCCTACCGGTACGCCCTGCAGCAAGCCGCCCCGCTCAGGACTGTTGGCCGGCGCCGGCTCGCCCAGCTCGACTCCGACCACGGCCTGCTCGGCCCCCACGAACAGCCCGGCCGACCAGGAGAAGGAAGACAGCCTCCAGCCTGTCCCAGGGCAAGCCGACCCGCGAGCAGCCACCCCCTCCACTCGCCCGACCAGCCAGGCAAGACCCCGGCGTTCCTGCCGCCGGCGCTTGCGTGCCCACTGCCGTACCCACTTCCGCTGTTCCCTGACCCGCAGTCAACGGCCCGTCTCGGCCCCGCCCCGAACACCAGGAAGCTGCTGGTCCAATGGGTGTTGCACAAGGCTGAGTGTGGGCAGGGCGGAGTGGGTGAGCGGGGTCGCCTGCTCATGTCGGGAGGGCGAGGTTGTGCATGTGGGTGACGGTCTGGACCGCGTGATGGAGACCGTCGCCCCGATGGCGGCAGTCACGCAGGATCTTGTAGTTCTTCAGCCGGCCGATGACGTGCTCCACTCGCGCACGGACCTTGCGGTGCTCGGCGTTGTCGTCCTCCTGGGCCTTGAGGAGAGGCCGTCCGGGGCGTTTGCGGTGGGGCACCGCCATGCCGCAGTCGAGATAGGCGCCGTCGCCCAGCACGGTCACTCCCCGGCAGTGCCGGCTCGGCCCGGACGCCCGCCAGGCATGGGCATCCGCGGCGGTGCCCGGCACCGGCCGGGCGGCCGCGATCACCAGCCGGGTGTCAGCGTCCACGACGACCTGCGCGTTCGCCGAGAACCGGTGGTTGTGCGAGGAGGCCGCCACGTTTCGGTCCCGCAGCGGGATCAGCGTGCCGTTCACGATCCACAACCGGTCCGCGGCATCCGCCGGAGGGCTGACAGGCTCGATGGCGAGCAGGGGCCCAGCCGCCGGACGACCTGGCACACCGTGGAGGAGGAGACACCGAACAGCGGGCCGAGCTGCCGCATCGTGAGGTTCGTGCGGTAGTGCACCGCGACCATCAGCACCTTCTCGGCCAACGGCAGCGACCACGGCCGGCCCCGCAACGTGCCGTCGCCGCCCCGCTCCCGCACCACCTTCAAGAGACGGGCGAACTGCGTCACCCGCAGCCCGGTGAACGTCTCCACCCCCACCCGCTCAGCCCTTAACAGCCCAGCCCTACACCAGAGATGCCCAGCTCAGAGCCTTGTGCAACACCCTTTGGAGGACGTGCCCGCGTGTACAAACGCGGTGCAGAACGTCCGGGCGGCATCCGGCTCCAGTATTGAGCCTCCTTCTTGCTGAGCGCCAGGATGATTCGTCTGGACTGCGCGTAGTGTCAGTCGCTGCTGAGGAAGGGTTCGGCCTCCGCCCAAGGGTGGTCGTGCGTCGGCGGCCCAAAGAACACCAGACAGTTGACGTTCGTGCTGTCCGCAGCAGCTTCGTCCAGACCTCCTCCACCTTGGTGTCCGCGCCAGCGGCCCGCGCCGGCATCGGAAGTCACGGACCGCAGCGGCCCACGCCGTATGCGGTTCAGCTCGTGAAGGTGAAGTACTTCCACGCGCCGTGCGTCGTCGAGTTCACGGTGTCGCCCGAGGAGGAGTTGACGTACGAGGAGCGAACGCGCATGCGCCAGCCCGTCTGGTGCTCGCCGGTCAGTTCCACCTTGGACACGCCTGCGGAACTGAGCGTGAAGTACTTCGAATCGTTGTCGTACCAGGTGCCGTTGGAGTAGATCTGGAACTGGAGGCGCTGCTTGCGTCCCGGGTAGGCCGTCATCGTGTTGGTGAACAGCGGGTTCTTGGTCTTCTTGAAGTGGTAGTAGGTGTGGCCCCAGGTGGAGGCCGTCTTGTAGTGCCCGCTCACCGACGTCGACACCTTGACCTGGGCGCCGACCGTGCTGGTCACCGTCTTCGGCATGTAGCGGGCGTCGCCCGGGAACTTCGCCGTGACCTTGGTGTCCCGCTTCAGGTCCAGGGCGACGGACAGGTTGCCGCTGGAGTTGACCGTGCCGGACTTCACCAGGGTGTTCGGCTTGTCCGAGCCGAACGGGTCGGCCCAGATCTCCACCTTGCGGTTCTTGTACGTCGTGCCGAGGTGCGCGGTGAACGTCACGTCGGCGCCGTACGAGTAGACCTTGCCGTTGTTGTTCAGCGTCAGGGCAGTCGCGGCGCGCGAGACCTCGACGGCGTCGGAGCCGGTGCCGGAGGCGTGGCCCGCGTGGCCAGCGCCTTGCCGCTCGGCGACTCCAGGTCGGTGCGGGGCACCGTCAGCTTGATGCCGGCGGGCAGCGCGCCCCTGGAGGAGACCTTGCCCTTGACGGTGAGCTGCTTGGCGCGGGTCGCGGTGGCCGGGGCGTCCACGGTGATCGAGGTGGCCGCCTTGGTGGGCGCTTCCAGGACCCGCAGGGAGTACGCCCCGGAGATGCCCGCCGCGACCGCACCGTTCGGGGCGATGGCGACCGCGTTCGGATAGGCGTCGCTGGCGTAGGAGCCGTCCGCGGTGAGGTCGGACGTCCTGATCACCTGGTGGTAGTAGGGCGCACCGCTGGCCACGATGACGTGCTGGCCGTCCGGGGTGACCTGGAGGTCCCCGAGGTTGCTGGCGTCGTGGCCAGCGAACGCCGTGCGGGTGAGGGGGCCCGAGGAGACGTCGTAGGAGGCCATGAACACCGGGCTCCCGCCGGTCGCGGCCGCGATCAGGGTGCCGGAGCCGGGAGCGGCGTCCAGCACCGGGGCGTTGTACCAGATGGAGCCCTCCTGCTCGAGGGTGACCACGGGCTGCTCGACGGAGATGTCGACCGAGCCGATGTTGCCGTCAGGGGCCTCTCCATAGCTGAACCACAGCTTGCCGCCCGCCAGGGCGACGCTCTGCGGGATGTCACCCACCGTGTAGCGGACGGTCTCGGTGCCGGTCGCGGTGGTGTCCGCGGTCGCCGGCGTGGCGGTGAGGACGGCCGAGCTGAAGAGGGCCGCCAGTGTGGTGGCGGTCGTGAGGGTGCGCATACGCACTGGTGGTTCGAACCCCCCGGAACGAGAAGAGGATGTCGGCGCGTCCGATGATGTGTGGGAACTGTAGGGCGCGTGTGACTGGTGAGCGAAGAGTGGGTCATGCCATCAGCGCAGTCGGCACAGGGGTTCCGTCGTGGACGGGTGAACCTCCAGAGACGCAGAGTCCACGTCGGTGGCGCCGAGCCGCACCGGCTCCGACGAGAGCTGCCGTCAGGGCACCGGCATGCAAAAGACCCCGCCGGAGCGGGGCCTTCGCTGAGCAGCCGGGCGCGGTGACCGTGGAACGGGTCTCAGGTCACGTCGACGTAGTCGCCGGATGAGTTGCTGGCACCGGTGGTGGTGTTGCCGCCGTAGCTCCAGCGCCAGGTGCCGTCCTGGGAGGCCGTCACGGTGGTCTTCAGGTGGCCGGTACTGCTGGCGGTCACCGTCTTGATGGTGGAGTAGCTGCTGGAGCCGGCGGGCTTGAACTGCAGCTTCACCAGTCGGCCACCGTAGTTGTCGTAGCGGTGCTGACTCCAGTTGGCGTGCTGCACGGTGCCGGTGACGGTGATCGGCTTGCCCTTGGCGACGGGTTCCGGGGACGCGTTCGCGTTCTGGATGCGCGAGGCACGCTGGAGGCGGACCGTCGCGGAGAGCAGGTCGGTGTCGTAACCGCCGTTCTTCTTGATGGCCGTGCCGAGGGTCTTCCATTCGGCGGCGTCACTGTTGACGAGGTGGTTGCCATTACCGCCCGGCATGCCGTCCGGGTCGATGGTCATCGTCTCGTCGCAGTCGCGGAAGGTGTAGCCCCCCGCGGAGGACGTCCTGCAGTTCCACTGGATCGTGGAGATCGCGAGCAGGTACTTGGTGGACCCGTTGCTGCGGTACGCGGAGACCCACCAGTCGTCGAGCGACACGCTGCTCTTCACCGTGTACGTCAGCGGGGCCTCGACCTCGGCACTGATGCCGACGACGATGGGCTTGCCGTTGTTGAGGACGACGTTCGAGAACGAGATGTCGCCTTCGGCCGCGTGTGCGGCCGGCGCCGTGAGTCCCACGCCCGCCAGAGCCATCCCCCCGGCCGCCGCCGCGGCGGCCACGCGCCGCGAGGTCGCCGGCATTCTCCGCTGCACAGCAGCGGATTCTGCAGTGATCAATCCCCACCCCTGAGTCGAGTGTCTGAGCGGCGGGTCGACTGCCCGCCGCCGGAACTCTAGATCATCCAGGAGCGGCACCCCACGCCGCTCCGCACCCGGTGACCAGGCATGCTGGCCGAGCCCCCGAGCAACCAGATGCGCCACATATCGGGTATCCGGGCGGCCAGTAGAGGAACCGTACGTCCTGGTGCCGGGTGGTCAGCAGGGTCCAGCGCAGTGCCTGGGCGACAGACGCTCGGGCCTCGGTGGCATCATCGGCTGCTCCTCGGGAGGTGTTTTCATCCTCGGCGCCGCAGGTCAGGGCAGCTGTTTCGCTGGTGGGGCCGAGGCGGCGTTCTGCGGGACGCTTCGGTAGCGGCATTCGCGGTGCGATGGAGCGTTTCAGACGGCAAGCGCCGGTCGTGCGCGCATCGAGGCTGCGATGCCGCTCTCCCCAGGGGCGCATCCCGTGGGCCTGTGCAGCCCGCGGGATGCGCCGTGGCCGGGGAGGACTTTTGCGGTGTCGTCCGCCGGCTACTTCAGGTTGAGCACGTCTCCGGCCGACGTCTTCAGTGAGGTGGTCGTGGTGCCGGGGAAGTGCCAGCGCCAGCTGCCCGCCGAGGTGACGGTCACCTTGGCGGTCAGCTTTCCGGCGTCACCCGTCGTCACGGTCCTGACTGTGCTGTAGTGGGCGGCGCCCTTCTTCCTGAACTGGAGTTTGACCTGCTGCCCGGTGAACCCGTGGTACTTCAGGTCCTCCCAGTTGGCCCGCGACAGCTTGCCGGTGACAGTCACCCTGGCACCCTTGGTGACCTCCCCGGGCGTGATCACCGTGGTGAGCCGGGCGGCGCGCTTGACCTTGTACAGGGCGATACGGTCGGAGATCCAGTAGTCGCCGTCGTTCGCCTTGACAGTGGCGTTGACCTGCCAGACTCCCGCGGCCTTGTTGCTGTCACTTCCGCTGTAATCGGGGATCCAGGCCGGCGTGACGGACATCGTGGCCCTGCACACCGATGTCGTCGCCGACTTCTTGGTGCAGGACGTGCCGGTCCAGTCCACGAAGCCGCCGCCGGCGGCGCTGGAGGTGTTGTACGTGCTGACGTGCGTCAGCCCCTTCACGCCCGAGCCGTCCTTGACGGTGATGTCGATCGGGTACCGGATCGTCTTCGACGTTCCCACGATGACGTTGCCGCCGTTGTTGACGACGGTCTTCACCACCCGGACGTCGCCCCGCCCCTCCGCGTGCGCTCCGGTCGCCGTCGCCAGTAATAGGGCCGCAGCCCCGCCGGCCGCGGCCCAAGCCGTTCTGCCTCGCATAACCCTCCCTTTGTCGTGTTCGTGCCACACGAGGCTATGCGATCAGAAGCATTGCCGTGACGACACGGACCTCCTGGGCTGGTGTGAGAGGGCTCCGCGGTGAACCGGTTCAGGAGCCGCCAGGGCAGATTTCCTTCCAGGGACCTCCATCCATCTACTCGCTCATGCGGCCATCAACAGGTCGCCCGTCCGCACGTCACGCAGCGCCTTGCGGCTGCCGTCGGCCAGGACCACCTCGGTCGTGCCGGGGAAGCTGTTGGCCGAGCACGCCGTGCGGAGCTCCTCGTGGATCTGGACCTCCTTGTACTTGATCTTCGAGGTGATCGTGCAGTTGCCCTTGTAGGCGAGGTGGTTCCACCAGTGGTCGCAGCCGTCGGTCTTCTTGATGACCTCCGGATCGCCGATCTTCTCGATGTGGTCGACGACGTGGAACACGTTGCCGATCGAGCCGCCGTTCCCGTCGGGGACGGGTCCGGTCCGTCGGCGTTCGCGTATTCGTTCTCCTGTGCGGTCGTGCCGCCTTGATCGCGGCATCTCCACCGGTGTTCCATGACTTCCGCAGGAGCGTCACCGGTCCCAGTGGTGCGCTCAATTCGACCTGTGGGGGGCACAGTTGAATACCGCACACCGTCCCGGACGTCTCGCGGCCACGCTGCTCGCCGCCGCGCTCGCCGGGGCCGGCCTGACCGTCGCCGCCGCGCCCGCGGCCCATGCGGCGGCCTCCGCGGCCGTGGCCAAGCTGCCGATCGCCTCGTACTCGGCGCTGGCGGTGGACTCCGCGCACCAGCGGGTCTACGTCGCCGACAGCAACCTCGGCAGCTACTACAACCCCGGTCTGATCGCCGTCTACGACTTCCAGGGCAAGCGGATCACCACGATCAGCACCGACCGGCACATCTCCGGCCTCGCGCTGAACGCCGACGGCTCCACGCTCTACGTCGGCGGACGCGATGTGATCTGGCGCTACGACACCAGCACCTACACCCCGAGCGGCAACTACGTCTCCACCGACACCTGCGGCCGTAGCCTCGCCTTCTCCGGTGGCGCGCTGTACTACACGTCGCCGTACTCGGAGTACATCTCGCAGTGCGACACCGTGCTGAACTACCTGGACTCCTACGCGCCGGTCACCAACATCACGACGCGCACCAACTGGCAGGACCACGGCACGCTCCAGCTCGAGGCCGGTCCCGGCGACCGGATGCTGATGGGCCAGCCACTCAACTCGTCCGCCGCCGACCCGTTCCTGGCGGTGTACGACACGGGCGGCGGCACCCTCGTACGCAATGCGGCCCGCCGCTTCGCCGACGCCGACGGCAAGGGCGCCCTGAACCTGAAGGACATGGCGTTCTCCGCGGACGGCAGCAAGGTCGTCGTGGCCGACGCGAACGCCGGGACCCTGTTGCTGAACACCACCGACCTGTCCGACGCGGCGGACGGTTACCAGGCCCTGCCCGCCGGGGCCTCGGCAAGCGCGGTCGCCTTCGGCGGCGACGGCAAGTACCTCGCGCGCGGCGCCTCGGCCGACGGCTCCACGCCGGACCTGCTGGTGCAGCCCGCCGATCCGGCCGACTCCACCGCCCCGCTGGAGTTCGCCTTCGAGGGCAGCCTCGACGGCGACCGGGTCGCGCCGCGCGGCCTGGAGTGGGCGGCGGACGGTTCCCGGCTGTTCGCGGTGACCACGAACGCGGCCGGCAACCAGTACTGGCTGCACATCATCCAGCCCCCGGCCGTCCAGTACGACGCCCGCTTCACCGGCGCCCTCACCCACAGTCCCGCCCAGGCCGTCGTCGGCGAGGCGTTCGCCGTGCGCGGCAAGCTGGAGCAGGACGGACCGGCGCCCGCCGAGCCCCTGAAGGTCAGGGCGACCCGCACCGACGCGGACGGCACCCACGACCTGGGCACCTTCACGGTCAAGGGTGACGGCACGTTCTCGGTCCTCGACGAGCCCGACCTGGTGGGCGACGCCACCTACCGGATCTCCTTCCTCGGCGACCTGACCCACCGTCCCGCCGAGGACGTCACCACCACGGTGTCCGTCGGCAAGGCCCCCACCTCGATCGCGCTCACCGCGCCCGAGGAGGTACCGATCGGCTCGGGCGTGCAGATCGCCGGCACGTTCGCCGCACAGGGCAAGGCCCTGCCGGAGCGTGCGGTCCTCGCCGTCGAGCGGTCCGACAGGCTCGGCACCGGCACGCTGTCGTCGGTGACCGTGGCCGCCGACGGCACCTTCACGATCAACGACATCCCGCGCACCCGACGCAAGGTGACCTATACGGTCAGCTGGCCCGGCGACGACCTGCACGGCGCGTCGACCGCCTCGGCGACGGTGCTCGTCACGCGCTGACCGCCGGGTGTGAGCGCGTCCCGTACCGGGGTGTCCTCCCTGGCCTGCGTCATCCGACGCGACTCGTCCAGTTGGAGGACGATTGGGGCTGCCTGACCCGGGCCTGTACGGCGTGTCCGGACCGTGCCGGCACCGGGCTGTCGTATCCGGTTCCTTGCCGGACGCCCGAATGCCCGGGAGGGTGTTGCCGGGCAGTGGCAACAGAGTGCGCCCGTCCGGGCGGCGGGTGTTCGCGGGCCCGCCGCCCGGACGGGCCCGGCGGCGATTCTGCGGTGAGGTGATCCGAGCGGCACGGAGGAGCAGGTGACCGAGGCGCTCCCGACCGGCCGCCCGCCCGTCCCAGGCTCCGGTGACGCGGACGCGTCACCGGTCGGCCCAGTGAGACGAGTGAGAGACATCCAAGTGGCGGCGCCGCCCGCGGACGGCATGCCACCGGCGGGACCGGGTGCCGAGCATGCGGATCCCTCGCCCATGGGCCCGCGAGGGTTCCGCTGCACTCGCGGGGGCAACCGGGATGCGTAGGGTCCCCCCTGTAGCCCTGCGCATTCGCCAGGTACGCGGGGGCGAAGGCCGGGCTGCCACGCCTGGTGGATACCAGGGGCCGCCCCTGCGGGCGAAGTCCCGGCATGCGGTCAACGAGACGGCGCGGCCGCGCCCGGATCCTGATCGGAGACGCCGGCCTGTCTCGGTGACAGCCGCCCACGCCGAGCCGCGCCCCCAGCCGGACCGGCACCGGGGTTCGGTTGCCCACGGCGGCGAACGCAAGGAGGGGGCTCAGCGCCAGGGGGTGGTGTCGGAGACGAGGAGCCGGTGCCGATGTCGAGGCTTCGTCGGGTGAGCAGTTCGGCGATGTCGGCCGCCACATCGCTCCAGTGGTGGACGGTGAGCAGGGCCGCCACGGCATCCGCGCAGCCGTCCGCGAGCGGGAGGCGCTCGGCCACGGCCCGCACGGCGGGCGCACCGCCGGGCGGCCGCTGGGCGATCATGACCGGGCTGGGTTCGACGGCGAGGACGGTGTGCGCGTCCTCGTAGGAGCCGCTGTCGGCACCGGCGCCGACGGCCGGGCAGCGTACCCCCGGGGGAAACTGCCGGTGCGCTGATGTCACCCGCACCTGCCCCGCACCCGCACCGGCTTCCCGTCGGCACGGACAGGGGGCGGCCGAGGGGCCGGTGGTGGGGTGTCAGGTGACGGCGAAACCGATGGAGACGGCGTTGGCGATGACGTAGGCGGCGGTCGTCGACCAGGCCACGATGCGGTTGGTGCGTCGTACGGCGGCACGTTTGTCAGGGCTGGCCCAGCTCAGGAGGATGTAGGTGGTGCAGCCGACGCCGACGAGGGTGTAGAGCAGGGTGGCGAGGTGGATCTGGTCGACGAGGGTCACGCCGAACTGGGTTCCGGTCAGGCTGGTGGAGCGCATGCTGACGACCACGCTGAACAGGGAGGCGCCGAGGATACCGAGGCGGGCGGCGAGCACGGTGAGGAATTCCGGTGCCCAGATGAAGTAGGACATCAGGGAGATGAAGAAGGCGACGTAGGCGGGCCAGGCCTGGCGGATGAAGCCGGCCAGGTCGACGCGGTCGAGGTGGAGTTCGATGACGAACTGGCTGTAGCGGCTCTGCTGCCCGTGCTTGATGCGGGGGTCGCCGAAGGACGTCTGGTAGGTGTGGGTGACCACCCTCACGCTGAAGTCGCGGATCACGAATCCGTCGAGGCTGATGGCGTGGTCGTAGCCGGAGTTCGCCCGGTCGGCGACGTAGGCGAACTGGGAGGCGTTGAGCTGGGAGTCCTCGACCTGGATCCGGACGTCCTGCTTGTCGAAGGGGTACTCGCTGAGGTCGAACTGCTGGCGGAAGGTGCCGGAGACCTTCACCTGGGACCAGTACCGGTCGCCGACCTTCTCCACGGACCGGTCGCTCTGGTCGACCTGGGTGGCGTTGATGAACTCCAGCCGCCGGGTGGCGTCCAGGCCGGCGCCGGGGCACACGCTCCACAGCCAGAAGTCGGCGTTGATGGTCCGCGGTGAGACGTCCAGGCCGTAGAGGTCGGTGACGTAGGCGCCGACCTGGCAGGTCGGCGCCGCCGCCGGGGCCGCGGGCGCTGCCGGGGCGGCACGGGTGGTGGCTGCCGGCGCCGCAGGTGCCGTCATCGCCGGGGCGGCGGCGAACAGCACGGTGTACAGCAGGAGCGTGACCGCCCTCCGGCATGTCCGGCGTCGCGGGTCTCCCTTCGCCGAGGCGGCGGGGGAGCGGTGGCCGGGACGGGGGTGGTCGGGCGTCACCATGCAGGGGACCGTACCTGCGCGAGCGGATCTTGCTTCGGGCTGACACACCCTGCCCGCTGCGTTTTCATCACGCAGTGGTGTCGCAGGCTGCGCACCCCCTCGGCGCGGCGGCAACATCATCGAGACCGGCACCGACTCCTACCGCCTCACGACCGAGCCGGAACCACAGAATTGATCGGCGCCTACGAAAATTTCGGAAGAGCCGGATGTCTTACGGTCCCCCTTCCTGAACTTGCCCCCTTCACCAGATCAGGCACCAGTAGTTCCCCTCGTTGCCGATACCGATCCGGTCCACGCGGGGGACGAGGCCGGGGTCCGGCGGGCCTGCCGAGGCCAGGGAACATGCGGGGTCGCCGACGGTTCCGGCCAGGGCCATGCGCTGTGCGGCGGCGACAGCGGTAGGGGACGTGTACCAGATGGTGGTGACCGGCCCGCTGCTTTCAGGGCGAGGCGTTGATGTCGACGGGCTGGGGAGTGGAGCCGAGGCGGCCGACGTCGGTTGCGTCATGGTTTCGGAGGGCCGCAGCACCGGCTGAGGACGTGTGGGTGGAGGGGGCGTGTGTGTCGGCGGCGGCGATGGCTGGGCGGTATGCGGGCCGACCGCCGGTGGGTGGGCTGTCGGGCGGTTGGTGGAGGGCACCGGCCTGGGGGAGTGGGACGTTGTGGTCGCGGTGGGTTCGGGTGTCGAAGGCGCTGAGGTGGAGGCGTGCGGCTCGGGTGTTTCCGACGGTCCCGCTCTTGACGGGGGTGTGCTCGGAGCAGTCGCCGCTGAGTCGGGCGTGTTCCCCTCCGATTCCAGCAACAGCCACGTTCCGGTGCCGCCGAGAACGAGAACGGCGGCGCCGCCCGCTATCCACGAGGCCCGCCGCGAGGGGCGTCGGTGACGGCTCATGGTTTCACTGTCGCATTGCCGCGGTGATCCCGCAGTGGTAAGTGGTCGGAGGCTCGACCGTGCTCTCCTGCGCGCGGGCCGAAGACGATCCTGCCCGCAGGGCCCATGAGGAGCCTGTGACCGCCTCCCGGATGCCGGTGAACCGCAGCCGGAGTTCACGCCCGGCCGTTCGGAGCCGACGCCGACCGCTACGCGTACGGTCACATGTGTCCACCGAGAGTCGTGAACCGTTGCTCCACCGGATCATCCGGTTCCACTGAGATCCGGCCACCGCCGCCTCGTCCCGTTCGACGGCCCGCCGCGCGGGCTGCGACGGCACGACCAGCCGTGCCGTCGCAGCAGCTCCCCCACTCCCCGGATGGACAAGGACACGCCGAGGTGGTCCGCGATCGGCACGCGCGCCCTTGAGAGCGCCCACCGCTCGTCCGTCCGCCCTGGGCCGTCGCACCGTTCAGCAGGAGCGGCTCGAACTCGGCGAAGCCACTGTCGTCGACCTCCGGCCGCTTGGCGGGACCCGAAATGCACAGTGCCTGCCGGCCGCAGCGCGATACAGCGCGACCGCGTCGTTCCTGAACTCCTCCGGATACGGAGACCTACGTCCCACCAGGACACCCTTCCTCGGACCCTCAAGATCCATGGATCAGTGCTCGGATGGGGGTTCGGCTGCAGCGGGAAATCCCAACGCGTCCAGCAGGTTGAAGAAGACTTCCTCCGCGAGGACTTCCTTCGAGCGCAGTACCTCTTCGATCCGCGCTCGGTCCGGCACTGCAACGCCCGCGGATGCGGCCCAGGCGATGGCGCTCGCTGCGACGTCCGGCACCTCTGCGTCGAGTTCCGCGCGTATGAGCCGTGCTGCCTCGGCGAACTCGGGGCTGTCCCACCACACGCTGCTGTCGTCCATGTCTTCGGGATCTTCGACCTTGAGCGCGGCGGCCATGTCCAGGTGGAGCCACGCTTCCCACTGGCGGCCGTCTGTTCCGAGGCCGGTCACGTGGGCCATGTCGCTGTCGTAGATCCATGCGGTGCAGGCCGGTGCGCCAGTGCATTCCACCAGGGCGGGCAGTTTGTCCTCACCCCAGCCGTCAGTGTCAAGCTGAAGCGTCTGCCAGCCGCCGGGCCGTGGCCGCAATGTGTGCACTTCGGCCTTCTGGTCCTGGCCGAGACCGTCGAACACCGGCGCTTCCAGGAGCGGTTGCTCGCTGCGAGCGAAGATGAAATGGCCCCAGAAACCCATGATCCCCTGCTTTCCCAAAGTTGTCCGCATGCTAAGGCTGGGCACTGACAACGACCCTGCCGACCAGAGCCTTCGGACAGTTCCGGCCCTTCCGCGAAGGACGTCCGGGCCTGGCTCTGCGAGATCGGCTCACGGTCGGCGAGGTGTGAGCACCGGCCCAGGACCGGGTCGGCGCGCGTGCGGCGTACGTCCGGTTCGGAGGTCTGGTTTCCTTCCCGGACCATGCGGCGCAGGATGGCGCGGTATTCCGGTATGGGCAGCGGTTGGCGCCCTGACGACCGAAAAATCTGCTGGTCGCTGTCGGAGTCCGTAGGGGATGCTGCACGCGTGATTGAGCGAGATGCCGCGGTTCGGATCGTCGAGGAGGAGCTGGAACGCGACTATCAGCGTGAACTGGCGGCAGGACTGGAGCCGATGCGCATGGCTGTGGCGCACGTGGAACAGCACGAGCTGGTCTGGGTGGTCTCCTGGACGTCCGAGGAGTACCTGCGGACCAGGGATCCCGGCTTCATGCTCGCCGGAAACGGGCCGTACTTGGTTGATCGCCTCGACGGCAGTCTTCACCGGGTCGGGGTCGTCTCCGCGGTGACTGAGGCCTGGGTGTTCGACTACCGAGTTCGCATACGAGGCCAGGCCGTACGGACCGCAGTCGACGATCTGCATGATGAGGTTCGGGCGGTAGCGACTGCTCGCGGACGGATCCATGCCCTGCGCACCTTGCGCCAGAGACTCCCGGTGCTGACGCATGCCCAGGTCATCGAGTACGTGACCGCTCTGAGGGACGGCGATCCTCCGCTCCATCTTGTTGAAGTCGCTGACAGGGAGCTGGCACCACCTGTCGATCCGGTTCTGTCGGTGGAGACCATCCGCGGGCCTGCAGAGCGCCACGGGTAGCGGGGCCGGCAGGTGTCCACGCAAGGCGCTCGGCTGGGGTTTCCCAGCCGAGCGCCTGCACGCTCGGGTCTGCCGCCCGAGTCGGACCCATCGCGTATGGCGACGGTCGCTACAGACCGTGCTCCCTGCTTCTGCGCGGTTTACGCGGCGCCTTCCCCCAGGGTCCGGCAGGCCGTTCCTGCCGGACCCTGGCCACGAATTCGGCACGGGTCGGAACGGTCCGTGCCTGCGGGTGCAGGAGCGACTCTGTGTCCCACGGTTCGACATCCGTCCATCCGAACCCGAGGACGATTTCGTCGAAGACCGGTGCGAAGTCCGCACCGGCCAGGTCCGGCATCTGGTGGCGCAGCCCTCGAACCCGGGAAACGAAGCTTGCGGGCAACGGCACATGATACGACTCCAGATAGTGCGCAAAGTCCGCTCGCCATACCCACATGCCGTCGGTTACCAGCGACGAGCAGCCGGACGTGTGCCGGTGAACCTCTCCCGTGACGACATCGACCCCCGCTTCCATGAAGTATGTGAGGTGATGGCCTACGTCGAGATACTCCACGATGTCGGCTTCATCCGGTTCGCCGGACGCTTGCACCTGAGCCCCCAGCGGTCCAGCAGCCAACTCGCTCGAATAACCGAAGTCATCGAAAAAGCCGAGCAGCCTCAGCACGCGTCCCCGTCCCAGCCTCTCTGAGCAACGATCGAGGCGAGCATACGCAGGTTCCGAGCGCCGCCAATCCGGCCCATGCGTGATCATAGCCACCCGGCCACGTGTGCACGACCGGGATGCAGTTCTCGCGCAGGCTCAAGCACTTACGGCGTTTTCCCTGCGTCAACGTACAACCGTTCGGCCCCATCGTCGGTCTCCTGTGCGCGGACCTCACGCGTCACCCGGGGCAACTTCCGGTGAACGCGCCCCGGCCACGCATCCCGCTTCGGCGCCCGGATCGCCGACCGACCCATCGTCTCCGCGACTCACGAGGAACCCCGACGCCCATGCCCAACCGCACAGCGACCACGCTCGCCACTTTCCTGGTAGCGGGCCTCGTCCCCCTCGCCCTGCCCGCCGCGGCAGTGAGCGCCGCGCCCGCGAAGCACGGCGACGACTTCAACGGCGACGGCTACCGGGACTACGCGTACGCGAGCTTCAGCGCCCACGGGGGCGGCGGCGTCAGCGTGGTCTTCGGGACCCCCACCGGGCCCGGCTCCACACAGCAGCGCATCACCCAGTCGAGCGCCGGCGTGCCCGGCTCCGACGAGGCCGACGACATGTTCGGCGAGGTGCGGGCCGCCGCGGACTTCGACGGTGACGGATACGGCGACCTCGCGGTGGCGGCGGTCGGCGAGAACGGCTCCCACGGCGCCGACCAGGGCGCCGTGACAATTCTCTGGGGCTCCGCCTCCGGCCTGTCCACGGGCACGACGCTCCCGAACAAGAACCCGGGCCGCAACAACTACATGGGCAAGGATCTGGCGGCCGGCGACTTCAACGGAGACGGCAAGCAGGACCTGGCCGTCATCAACGGATCCATGACCTACGTCTACCGCGGCCCGATCAAGCGCTCCGGCACCACCGGCACCGTGACCAAGCTCGACAGGACGACGTCCTTCTACGCCACGGCCCTGATCTCAGGCAAGGTCAACGGCGACACGAAGACCGACCTCGCGATCATCGGCGACGTGGCCACCCCCGACTACATCGCCTCCGACGTCTGGTTCATCAAGGGCGGCGCGAGCTCGCTCACCCCGGCCAACAGCCTCCGCCTGGAGTCCCAGTCCGGCAACGGCGGCAGCTCCGAGCGCGGCGGCGACGGTGTCATCGCCGACTTCGACAAGGACGGCTACGGCGACATCGCCGTCGGCACATCCCTCTACTCCAGGCACAAGGGCCGCGTCAGCGTCTGGTACGGCTCCTCCGCCGGCCCGTCGCGAAACACCCGCCTCACCCAGTCGACCAGCGGCGTCGCCGGAACTCCGGAGGACTACGACGAGTTCGGCTCATCCATCTCGGCCGGCGACGTCAACGGCGACGGCTACGCCGATCTCGCGGTCGGCGTGCGGGGCGAGAAGATCGACGGCCAGGACTACGCGGGCGGCGTGCACGTCTTCAAGGGACGGGCGAGCGGTTTGTCCGGTACCGGTTCGCAGTGGTTCACCCGCAACACCCCCGGCGTGCCCGGTGCGTTGACGGCCGACGATCAGTTCGGTGGCCTGGTACGGCTGCGCGACACGAACGGTGACGGAAAGGCCGACCTCTACGTGAGCGCCGCCGGCGGTCTGCGGCTGCCCGGCTCAGCCGGCGGCATCAC
This sequence comes from Streptomyces sp. NPDC058751, assembly GCF_042746485.1. NCBI lineage: Bacteria > Bacillati > Actinomycetota > Actinomycetes > Kitasatosporales > Streptomycetaceae > Streptomyces > Streptomyces sp. NPDC058751. Next base: position 186,570 of record NZ_JBHYPZ010000002.1, read on the forward strand.
CACGACGGGCGCGACGGAATACGACGAGGTGCCCATCGACGGCTTCCTGCAATAACTCCCCCCGACGAAGCAGGAGTCTGTCTCTGGCCCCGGCACCCACGCGGAGCGCGGGCGCGGCATCGGCGTGACTGCGAAACCTCCACGCGAACAAGGCAGTTGGGCCGCAGATCACGTACCTCTGATCATCCTGGCCCTCGTCGTCCTGGTGCTGGGGATCGTGGGCGTGGCGTCCAACGACAGCGTCACCCGCCCCGGCGGATCCGCGCGGCCGGCTTCCCTTGCCGGAAGCGGCTGCGCTTGTCAGGGGTTGGTGATTCAGATGGATCAGTTGTTGCTGATCAGGACGTTTCCGACGCCGTCGGCCTCGTGCGACTTAATCGGGTGCGAGAGTCCCGGTCCGGGTGGTACAAGGTCTGCGTGACTGGGCATCTCTGCTTCCCCACCCTGCTGCGGATGATTGACGAGCGGTCCGCCGCGTTCCGCGCCGCCGTCGCCGCGGCCCCCAGCCTCGACGCCGAGGTCCCGTCCTGCCCGGGCTGGACGCTGTACGACCTGGCGAACCACCTCAGTGAGGGGGACCGCTTCTGGGCCTGCATCGTGCTGAACACCGCGCCGGGCGACGAGCGGCCGAGCAAGGACGGGCTGGCGGCGCCCAGGGAGCGCGAGGCCCTCATGACCTGGCTGGCCGACTCGACGGAGCAGCTGCTCACTGCTCTGCGCGAGGCCGGCCCGGACCGGGGCTGCTGGGCCTGGTGGGAGCCGCTGGCCTCGCCGCACACGGTGGCCGCCGTGGCCCGCCGCCGCGTCCCGGAATCGCTGATCCACACCTACGACGCCCAGCTGGCCTCCGGTAACCCGCAGGAGCTGCCGACGACCGAGGCGGTCGACGCCATCGAGGAGTTCCTCGCCACCGTCTGCACCGTCACGGTCCCGTGGCCGGGCGAGCCCGCCACCATGGACTACCACGCAGCCGAGGCCGGCTCCTGGCGCCAGACGGTGGACGCCGCCGGTTCCCGCTTCACCCGCCTCACCGCGGCGGAGGCCGCCGAGAGCAAGCCCACCGCCGCCGTCTACGGCACGGCGAGCGAGATGGCCCTGCTCATGTACATGCGCATCCCGGCCGGCTCGCTGCGGATCGAGGGCGACGCCGACCTGCTCCAGCAGCTGCAGGACTGGGACTGATTACCTTCTTGCGCCGCTTCGGCCTCGGCCAACTCCTGCCGCAGCCGCTCGTAGTGGGTGCGGGCCATCTCCTGCTGCACGGCAGCGCCGTAGCGAAGCCTCCTCGGTCACGGTGCGGACCGCTGACGGAGTGCTATCAGCGCAGGACGCCGGCACTGCGGCGGATCGTCGAGGCTGTCGCGGTAGTGCTGGCCGGCTGCGCGGGGGCGAGACTGCTCGCGACGCTGCACCACACATTGTCCTCGGCATCGGTACTGAACCGGCTGATGCGTATCCCGCTGCCCAGCCGGCCGACGCCCGAAGCGGTCGGCGTCGACGAGGGTGATTTCATCCGTCATCACCGCATGCCCGACCAGCCAGGAGAGTGACCTCACCACTGTGACCCCGTAAGCCTTTCGGCGTTGCCTCCTCGGAGTGGGGACGGCCTCGGCCGGCTCTCCACCGGGGCTCCGGAGCCCCGGTGGAGAGGCCTCGTGCCTCGTTGCGCTGGAGTCGGGCGAGGGCTTCGGCGGCCGAGCGGCGGCGCTTGTCACGGACGTCCACGAGGGTGCCGGCGCCCTGGCCGGAAGCGGTCTCACCGGCGCGGAGGCGCTCGGCGACGGCTGCCAGGCGAGTGTTGCCGGGGCCGACGGCCAGGTAGGAGAGAGCCTCGTCGACGGCACGGTCGTCGCCGCCCCAGCGGACCACGCCGTCGAGTTCGGCAAGGATGTCGCGGAGAACCTCGAGTTCGAGGGGGAAGTAGCCGCCCTTGCTGCCGGGCGGGCAGTGGCCGGGACGGATGCGGACGGCGGTGCCGGAGGCCAGGTTGCGGGCGGGGCCCCGAAGCCCCTCCGGAGCGCTCCAGCCGACGGCCTCGGCGGGCTGGAGCTCGGCGATCTCGTAATGGAAGCGGCGCAGGAGGTGGACCAGGACGGTCTCGGGTGTGCCGAGCCGGACCTGGAAATCCGTCACCGGGGTGCCGGGCACGGGCCGGGTCTCGATGGATCCGCCCTGGTCGGCGGCGGTCTCCATGTCCCAGCCGTTGGCCGAGCGAGCCCCGGCGAGGAGTCGCTGGTTACGGGCTTCGGCCCGGGCGACGCCCTCGCGGACGGCTTTGGGGAAGGTGTAGTCCTGCGGCCCGGCGGCGTACGCCGGGGAGGCCAGCGCCTGCGAGTACGGGAGCGCCGCGGCAGTGGCGCTCACGTGTTCCTCTTCACCGTCACCGACGGCCGTATCACCGTGATCACCGCCGTGATCGACCCGGCCGAGCTCGCGCTCATGGACCTGCCGGACCCGGTGTGACTCCCGCGGCGCCCGTACGAGGGCTGCCGCTCCGGCCGGAGCGGCGGTCCCTCACCCACCCCGGTCCGGGAGCCGTGACCGCTCGGCCGTGTCAGCCGCGCCTGACCACTTCCTCCGCGTCGCCCTCCTCGAAGCCCCGCCGGACGGTCGCGCCGGCCCGCTCGGGATCGGGGTGCACCTGGCGTACGCGCAGGTCGGCGACGGACAGCAGCAGCGCGATCACGCTCATCCCGACGGCGGTGAGCAGCCCGAGCTGAATGGCCGTCACGGAGCGGCCGTGATTGGCCTGATGGGCGAAGTACACCGCCCCCACCACGGCGATCCCGGCCGCCGAACCGATGCGCTGACCCGTCTGCAGCACCCCGCCGGCCGCGCCGGCACGCTGCACGGGGACGCGGGTGAGGGTGAGCGTCGTGTTGGGGGAGACCGTGAGACCCGACCCGATCCCGCCGACGACCATGGGCAGAGCCGTGGCCCACCCGACGCTCTCCAGCGGTACCAGTTGCACCGCCACGGCCACCCAGAGCAGCCCCGCCACCACCAGGAGCAGGCCGTAGACGACCAGCTTGCGCCCGTGGCGCATCACCAGCTTGCCCCCGATGGCGGCGCCCACCGCGGACGCGGCCGCGAAGGGCAGCACCGAGACACCGGCCGCCAGCGCGCTGTATCCGGCCGTGTTCTGCAGGAACAGGGAGTAGACGAAGAAGACCGTGGTGAAGCCCGCGAAGTAGGTCAGGCTGATCAGCGAGCCGAGCGTGAAGGAGCGCAGGGCGAACAGGTCCAGATCGACCAGCGGAGCACGCCCGCGCAGCTTCTGGCGCCGTTCCCACGCCCAGAACGCGAGCAGCAGCACCGCGCCCAACGGCAGCAGGGCCCACTTCAGCCGTCCGGTCCACTGCTGCTCCTGGACCAGCGGCAGCATGAGCGCGAGCACGGCGGCGCCGAGGAGCAGTACCCCGAACGGGTCGAACTCCTCCCGCCTGCCCGCCACCGGGAAGCGGGGCAGCAGCCGCAGCCCCGCGGCGAACGCGGCCACGCCGATGGGCAGGTTGACGAAGAACACCCAGCGCCAGCCGTCGCCGGTGCCCACGGCGTCGATCAGCACACCGCCCACCAGGGGGCCGGCCGCCGTCGAGACCCCGATGACGCTGCCCAGCAGACCGAACGCCTTGGCCCGCTCGGCGCCCTGGAACATCTGCTGGATCAGCCCCGAGGTCTGCGGGGCGACCATGCCCGCCGCCGCGCCCTGGATCAGCCGGAACACCACCAGCCAGGAGGCACTGGGAGCGAGGCCGCACGCCCACGAGGACAGCGTGAACAGCGCCAGCCCCACCAGGAAGGCCTGGCGCCGCCCACGCATGTCGCCCAGCCGGCCCGCCGGCACGAGCACCAGCCCGAAGGTCAGGGCGTACCCGGAGACCACCCAGGACTGGGCGGCCTCCGAGGCGGCCAGCCCGCGCTCCATCGAGGGCAGCGCCACGTTCACGATCGAGGTGTCGAGCAGCGAGATGAAGCCCGCGGTCAGACAGACGGCGAGCGCCTTCCACCGCCGTTGGTCGGGGGCGGGCGGGGACTGGACAGTGGTCATGAGGTCACGCTAAGCAACCATCCCGCCCGGCGCATGCCAAGGAACCGTTCCGCGCGCGCCGCAGCCGCCGAACCCGGCATGGGGGCAGCGGTCCGGGAACGGCACATGACGATGATGCAACTCGCCCCGTGCGCAGTTGACTTGGCGTGCCGTACGGGTACTCTTCCAGGCTTGCCGGACCCCCGGCCGCCGCGGTGGACCGCTGAACGCACAGGGCCCACCCGACCGAGGAAGCCCCAGCCGTCAGGAGGAAGGCACCGATGGCCGACGTCGACGTCGAACTGCACGGGCCCGCGGACCGGGAGGGACCGCCCCGCCGGTACGGACCCGTCGCCCGGGTCGCCGTGCTCTCCGACGTGCACGCCAACGTCCCCGCCCTCGACGCGGTGCTCGCCGAACCGGACGTCGCCGCAGCCGACCTCGTCGTCCTCTGCGGCGATCTGACCTGGGGCCCACAGCCCCAGGAGACGTACGAACGGATCGTCGCGCTGGGCGAACGTGTCCTGTGCGTACGCGGCAACGGCGACCGTTACGCCGCACGGATCGGTACGGCGGCGCGGGCCGCCGACACCCCGCGTCAGTCGTGGATCGTCGCCCGGCACTCGCCCGAGGCGATCGCCTTCCTCGACCGCCTCCCCTTCGGGGTCGTCATCGAGGTCGACGGACTCGGACCGGTGCACTTCTGCCACGGCTCGCCGCGCAGCGACCACGAACTGGTCACGCCGGGGACACCGCCCGAGCGGTTCGCGGAGCTGTCCGCGGCCGTCGACGCGCTGGTCCTGGTCACCGGGCACGCGCACCTCCAGTTCGACCGTGCCGTGGCGGGCCTGCGCAGTGTGAACCCGGGCAGCGTCGGGCTGCCGTACCACACCGGTGAGCCGGGTACCGCGTACTGGGCGCTGCTGGGCCCCGACGTCCGGCTCAGGACCACCCGCTACGACGTCGAGGACGCCGTCGCACGGGCCCACCGGGCCGCCGACCCGGAGGCGGACCGCTACGCGGACACCCTCATGAACGCACCCGATCCGGAGAAGATCGTCGCGGAGGCGGAGAGGCTGGTCTTCGTGAACTGACCCACGCGGCCGCGGGCACGGTACGGAACCGACCGGACGTCACCGGAGGACGACGCTCACGCCCCGTTCCCCGAGGATCTCCAGGACCAGGTGCGGGCGCGGGCCAGGACGAACGGCGCCTCCCACCGCGCGTTCTCGATGAGCGCTGCGCGCAGGGGCTCCGGATAGGGACGTGTCTGCTCCCGCAGGGTTCGAAGCTCGCCACCGGGGTCGGCGAGGACGCGGCCGCCGTGGAGGCGCCTTCTCACAACAGGCCGAGCCTGGCCAGGTCGAAGTGTTCGTCGGTCGGGCTCTCGTACCCGCGCTCGGTCTTCGTGGTGATGGATCGCTACGCAAAATATTGCGCTGCTTGCGCTCGCTTGCGTGATGGGTGACGTAAGGCGTTGAGTGCTGCGTGCGGGCGTTGGGGGCGAGTGGTGCCCGTGTGGGCGAAACCCCCTCTGTCGGTAGGCGACGGGAGTCTTTGGGCAAGAGCGGTAAGGGGATCGGCTCCGTAGGGGTGGCGGCTCAGGAGCGCCCCTCTGGTTTCCCCCGCCTCTGTGGGTCTCGTGCGTCGACCCCGTCGCCGGTGCGCTGACCGTGTGCGTCGTGCCGTCGGCGTTGGGGTGCGGGTGTTGATGGTGAAACTTGTGGCGTCCTGACCGTAGACGTGCTCGCAGTGCTCTGCAATATTGCGATGAAACAATGCAAGAAGCTGCGTGTAATCTCCGTCGGGGATCTTGTGTCCCCGCGCGGACAGCTCTTGCCGATCTGCCGTACCGCGCCACCGCTCTGCCCAGGAACGAGCCGACCCCGCCGCCCCTCCGGCGCGCGAACCTCCGCAGGGAGTGAACCCCGCATGACTCCACACGAGCCGAGATCCTGGAGACGCCGCGCAGCGACCGCCGCGCTGGCATCCGCCGTCATGGTTCTGGGCCTGCCCGCCGTCGGTGCCCACGCGGCCGGCGGCCCCGACGCCGCCGCGGAAGCCGCCACCAAGGCCGGCAGCGCCCGCGGCGGCCACACGGCCGCCAACATCACCGACGGCGACGCCGACACCTACTGGCAGGCCGGAAAGAAGTCGGCCCAGTGGGTGCAGACCGACCTCGGACGGACCGAACGGGTCCGCGAGGTCGTGCTGCGGCTGCCCGCACACTGGAAGGCCCGCAAGCAGACGCTGGCCCTCCAGGGCAGTGCGGACGGAAAGAGCTTCACCACCCTCAAGTCGTCGGCGCAGTACGTGTTCGGCCCCGCCGACGGCAACACGGTGAAGGTCTCCTTCCCCGCGACCCTCGCCCGCTACGTAAGGGCCGACTTCAGGTCCAACTCGGTCGCCTCCACGGCCCAGTTGGCCGAGATGCAGGTCCTGACGTCCGCCGCCCAGACCCCCAACCTCGCCCAGGGCAAGCCCTTCACCGAGAGCGGGCACGCCGACGTGTACGGCGCCGCCAACGCCGGCGACGGCAACCGGGCGACCTACTGGGAGAGCACCAACAACGCCTTCCCGCAGTGGCTCCAGGTCGACCTCGGATCCTCGGTCAAGGTGAACCAGGTGACCCTGCGACTGCCGAGCGGCTGGCCGAGCCGCAGCCAGACCCTGAAGATCCAGGGCTCCACCGACAACCAGAACTTCACGGACCTGACGGCCTCGAAGGCGTACACCTTCGACAGCGGCAGCGACCAGTCGGCGACCATCGCGCTCGACACGACCACGACCCGCTACGTGCGGGCCGTGTTCACGGCCAACACCGGCTGGCCCGCCGGACAGGCGTCCGAGCTGGAGGTCTACGGGCCGGCCACCGGCGACACCCAGGCGCCGACCGCGCCGACGAACCTGGCGTTCACCGAGCCCGCCACCGGGCAGATCAAGCTGACCTGGAACGCGGCGAGCGACGACACGGCCGTGACCGGGTACGACGTCTATGCCAACGGGCAGCTGCGGGCGAGCGTCGCCGGGGGCGTCCTGACCTACACCGACACCCAGCCGGCCGGCACCGACGTCACGTACTTCGTGCGGGCCAAGGACGCCGCGGGCAACGTCTCCGCCGACAGCAACAGCGTCACCCGGCAGGGATCGGGCGGTGACACCCAGGTGCCGACGTCGCCGGGTGCCCTCGCCTACACGCAGTCCGGCGGCGACGTGAAGCTCACCTGGCAGGCGTCGAGCGACAACGTCAAGGTCACCGGGTACGACGTCTACGCCAACGACCAGCTCCTCAAGTCCGTCGCGGGCGACGTCACCACGTACACCGACACCCCGTCGGCGACGGCCACGGTGACCTACTACGTGAAGGCGAAGGACGCCGCCGGGAACGTGTCGGCGCCGAGCAACAGCGTCACCCGGACCGGCTCGACCGGCTCGGGAACCAACCTCGCGGAGGGCAAGCCCATCGAGGCGTCCTCCTCTACCTTCACCTACGTCGCCGCCAACGCCAACGACGGCCAGATCGGCACCTACTGGGAGAGCGGGGGCGGAGCCTACCCGGCCACCCTCACCACCAAGCTGGGCGCCAACGCCGACCTCGGCCAGGTCGTCGTCAAGCTCAACCCGGACGCCGCCTGGGCGACCCGTACCCAGAACATCCAGGTGCTCGGCCGCGACCAGGACGCGACGGCCTTCACCAGCCTCGTCGCGGCGAAGGACTACACGTTCAACCCGTCGAGCGGCAACACCGTGACCATCCCGGTCTCCGGATCCGCCGCGGACGTCCGGCTCAGGTTCACGTCCAACTCCGGCGCCCCGGGCGGCCAGGCCGCCGAGTTCCAGGTCATCGGCACCCCGGCAGCCAACCCCGACCTCAAGGTCACGGGTATCACCAACACCCCCGCCGCCCCTGTCGAGTCGGATGCCATCAGTCTCACGGCGACCGTCACCAACAGCGGCACCAAGGCGTCCAAGGCCACGGACCTCGACTTCACCCTCGGCGGCACGAAGGCCGCCACGGCGGACGTGCCCGCGCTCGCCGCCGGTGAGGCGAAGACCGTCACCGCGAGCATCGGGGCCCGCGACGCGGGCAGTTACCCGGTCGGCGCCGAGGTGGACCCGTCGAACAAGGTGATCGAGCAGAACGAGGCGAACAACACCTTCACCCGCTCCGACGCGCTCGTCGTCAAGCCCGTCTCCAGCTCCGACCTCCTGGCCGCACCGGTCTCCTGGAGTCCCTCCAGCGCCTCGGCGGGCGACGAGGTCAAGTTCACCGTGGCGATCAAGAACCAGGGCACGGTGGCCTCCGCCTCCGGCAGCCACGGCGTCACCCTCACGGTCCAGGACTCCAAGGGCGCCACGGTCAAGACGCTCAGCGGCTCCTACGACGGCGCCATCGCCGTGGGCCAGACGACCGCGCCGGTGAACCTCGGCTCCTGGACGGCCGCCAACGGCAAGTACACCGTCAGGACCGTCATCGCCGACGACACCAACGAACTGCCGGTCAAGCGGACCAACAACACCACCGCACAGGCCCTGTTCGTCGGCCGCGGCGCCGACATGCCCTACGACATGTACGAGGCCGAGGACGGCACCCTCGGCGGCGGCGCCAAGGCCGTCGGACCGAACCGGACCGTCGGCGACGTCGCCGGCGAGGCCAGCGGCCGCAAGGCGGTGACCCTCAACGGCACGGGCCAGTACGTCGAATGGACCACCCGCGCGGCCACCAACACCCTGGTCACCCGCTTCTCGATCCCCGACGGCACCAACACGACGCTGAACGTCTACGTGGACGGCCAGTTCCTCAAGGCGATCGACCTCACCTCGAAGTACGCCTGGCTCTACGGCAACGAGACCGCGCCCGGCAACTCGCCCGGCTCCGGCGCCCCCCGCCACATCTACGACGAGGCGAGCCTGCAGCTCGGCAGGACCGTCCAGGCGGGCTCCAGGATCCGGCTCCAGAAGGACGCGGCCAACTCCTCCACGTACGCCATCGACTTCATCAACACCGAACAGGCCACGGCGGCCCCCAACCCGGACCCGGCCGCGTACGCCGTCCCGACCGGATTCACCCACCAGGACGTGCAGAACGCCCTCGACAAGGTCCGCATGGACACCACGGGCCGACTGACCGGCATCTACCTGCCCGCGGGCGACTACGAGACGTCCAGCAAGTTCCAGGTCTACGGGAAGGCGGTCAAGGTCGTCGGCGCCGGGCCCTGGTTCACCCGCTTCCACGCCCCCGCCTCGCAGGAGAACACCGACGTCGGCTTCCGGGCCGAGGCGAGCGCCAAGGGATCCACGTTCGCCGGCTTCACCTACCTCGGCAACTACACGTCCCGGATCGACGGTCCGGGCAAGGTGTTCGACTTCTCCAACGTCTCCGGCATCACCATCGACGACATCTGGGTCGAGCACATGGTGTGCCTCTACTGGGGCGCCAACACCGACGGCATGACCATCAAGAACACCCGCATCCGTGACACCTTCGCCGACGGCGTCAACATGACGAACGGTTCCACGGACAACCACGTCGTCAACAACGACGCGCGCGCCACGGGCGACGACAGCTTCGCCCTCTTCTCGGCGATCGACGCCGGAGGCGCCGACGAGAAGAACAACCTGTACGAGAACCTGACCTCGACGCTCACCTGGAGAGCGGCCGGAATCGCCGTCTACGGCGGCTACGACAACACCTTCCGCAACATCCGCGTCGCCGACACCCTCGTCTACTCCGGGATCACCATCTCCTCACTGGACTTCGGCTACCCGATGAACGGCTTCGGGACCCAGCCCACGACCATCGAGAAGGTGTCCCTGGAGCGGACGGGCGGCCACTTCTGGGGCTCCCAGGTCTTCCCCGCCATCTGGGCGTTCTCCGCGTCCAAGGTGTTCCAGGGCATCCGCGTCAACGACGTCGACATCGACGACTCCACCTACGGCGGCGTCATGTTCCAGACCAACTACGTAGGAGGACAGCCCCAGTTCCCGGTGAAGGACACCATCTTCACCGACATCTCCATCACCGACTCCAAGAAGAGCGGCGACGCCTTCGACGCCAAGTCCGGATTCGGCATCTGGGCCAACGAGCTGCCGGAGCCCGGCCAGGGACCGGCGGTCGGTGAGGCCACCTTCCGCAACCTGCGGATGAGCGGCAACGCCCAGGACGTCCGCAACACGACCAGCACCTTCAGGATCAACATCGAGTAGGTGCCGGACAGCACCGATCGGGTACGGGGCCGCCCTCGCGTGAGGGCGGCCCCGTGCTTCACCCGAGCGGTCACCGCGCGGGCCGGGCGGGCTACTGGCGGGTGGGAACGGGTCCGCCGGTGAACGCGTCGAGGAGGATGCGGTCGCCGACCGGGCGGCGCAGCTTCACCGTCACCTTCTCGACGCGCGATTCGGATGTGCACGGCCCGTCGGAGGTGCCACGGATCGACGCCGAGAACACCACGCTGCCCTCGGTCTCGAGCACATCGACGGCCGGGCCGTCGTCGCACGCTCCGTGCTTGGCGCGCACAGTGAGCGTCCTGCCGTCCCGCGCGATGGTGCCCAGCCCGTCGAGCGGCATCAGTTCGTCCGTCTCGTGCTGTACGGCCCCGATCGGGGAGCGGGGCGGTTTCGAGGGGGTGACCGCGACGCGTTTGAGCGGAGTGTCGTAGCCCTTGAGCGTGAAGAGCCAGGCGGGCACGGTCGCTTCTCCCTTGCTGGTCAGCAGCGTCATGTCGCCGAGCCGGACACCGGTCACGGTGAGCGCCGGACCGGGGTTCTCGCCGCGGTCCAGCTTGTCGTAGGCCGCTCGTGCCGAGATGAGGGGGAGGGAGAGGGTGTCGCCGTCACTCCACCGGATCTTCCCCGGCTTCTTCGGAGGGGCGGGGAGGGAGGTGCGCAGGTCGAAGTTCTGGGTGGCGTACGCGCGTTTGTCGGCGTCGTCGTGAAAGGCGCCGTCGGGCAGCTGAACGGCGTCGTCGAGCGAGTAGTAGGCCTGCCGCCACACGCGCGCCGCCTCGGAGGGCTCCCAGGCGGCGGCGACGCGGCGGGCGCGCTCGGCGGTGTCGTCGTCGCCAGGCGCACTTTGGTTGCCGCATCCGACGGCTGCGGCGGCGACAAGGCCGAGGATGACGAGTAACTTGCAGGATCGCACGATGCCCCCATGGAAAGACGGTCGAACGGAGCCGGATCCGGTTCCGCACCTGTGACGCCCAGGGCGTGCCGGACGTTCGGCTCCCGACGCGGGTCGCGCGTCTCCGCCGTCATCGCCGGGATATCCCCATTTCCCTCTCCCGGATGGTAACGGCTGTTACCATGCCGGTATGGCGAAGACACAGCTGGGCGCGCGCGTGGACGAGGACATCGCTGATCTCGCGAAGAAGCGGGCCGCCGACCTGGGGCTGAGCGTCGGGGACTATCTCGCCCGACTGGTGCAGGACGACACCAGCGGGCTGCGCGCCCGGGCGGTGGACGCGGCCGCCCGCTTCCTGACCGAACACCAGAGCGTCTTCGACGAGGCCGAACAAGCCCAGCAGACGGCCCGGGGAGCGCACGCCGCCTGATGGACCTGCACATCGACGTCCCCTGGATCCTCCAGGTCGCCGCGGCCGCCGGCGCCGACGATCCGGCGCCGGACGACTACGGCGTTCCCGCCTCCGCGGTCGCCCGGCACCGCGCCGAACTGTTCGAACAGCCCGTCTACGAAGGCCCCTACGCCAAGGCCGCCGCACTGGTGCACACCCTGGGCCGGTGCCGCTGGCTGGAGCGCTCCAACCTCGCCGTCGCCGCGGCCAGCGGCGTCATGTACCTCCAGGCCGCCGGGATCGGCGTCAAGCCCGTACGCGAGGACGCCGTCGCCCTGAGGGACCTGCTCCTCGACCCCTCCTGCACCGCCGGAAAGATCGCGGCCCTGCTGCGCACCTGGCCCACCACCTGACGCCCACCGACCACCAGGCGCTGCTTTGCCTTCGCCCCTGTGTGCTCTGAACCTCCACGTCGTGGTCCACGGATCATCACGTGCGGCCGGGCAACGGGCTCCCCGGCCGACGGGTCTGACAGGGTGGACCAAGGAACCGCATCCGCACGTCGGTGAACCAGCCCTGTTCGACTCCTGACCGCGGGATCCGCGCCCCTTTCGGACCGGCCGCGACGGCCTGGACCTGGAAGGCCGGTGATCACGGCCGGCCCACTGCCCATGGCGTCCTGCGCGGTACGGATGCGAGGACGCCACGGGTGTACGGGGTGGGGTCAGCGGGTGGTGCGGGAGGAACCCGAGCCGCCCGGGGTCCGGGGTGCCCAGGTGGGCTTCGCCGTGGCCTCCTTCATGGACGGTTCGTCCATGAGGACGTGCCAGCCGCTGTCGCCCGCGTCTCCGTCGAGGCGCACACTGATCTCCTTCGTCTGCCCGGTGTTCCGGAAATAGAGGACGACGGTCTGGCGCTCGGATCCTTCGTCGTAGAAGTCGGCTGTCACCTTCCCGCCCGCTCCCTTTCCGAACGCCTTGATCCAGTTCTCGGCCGTGCTGCGCGCGGCGTCCTCGTCGCCGTCATCGGTGGCCAGTTCCGCGAGTCGGTCCGGAGAGTCGTCCGCGATCCGCCAGACGAGCTGTTGCGTGACGCCGAGCGAGCCGGTGGAGGGATAGCCGAGTACGTGCAGCGGCTCATGGCCCGCGTAGTCCTCGGCGTAGCGGGTGCCGGCCGTGTCGTCCGCGGACGAGCATCCGGTCAGCGTCGCGAGCAGCACACCGGCTGCCAGCACCGTGTTCATCGGGGCGCGCGCGGCGGTCCCTGCCCTCACTTGGCACTCCTGGGTCGAATGATCAGAACTCGTTGGATCGGATTGCTGGTGCCGCGGTAGCGCGCCAGCACGTCGTCGAGCGTGGTGTGGTTCTTGCTGCCGTGCTGGGACAGTCCCAGGTGCCCCTGCACCTTGGAGGTGACCACCGCCGCGTGGTTGTAGCGCCGTTCCTTCTTCCACTTGAAGAAGACGATGTCGCCCAGCTGCGCGTTGTACGTCTTGGAGACGCGGGCCGAGGGGCGGTGCCCGGAGAAGTGACGGCGCAGGTTGTCGGCGCCCGACCAGGTATAGCTCTTGTTCTTGATCGAGCCGAAGAGGTAGTACTGCTGCCACCACGCGCCGTCGGTCTTGCGACCGCCCCATCGGAACTTCATGCCGCCACCGTGGTAGAGGGCCTTGGAGACGAAGTTGGTGCAGTCCTGGGAGTACTCCCAGCCAATGCCGGTGTGGTTGTAGGCCCAGTTGGCGGTGCCGTGACCGCTGACCGATCTGGCGCCGAGGGCCCTGGCTGTGGACGCGGGCGCCGACGGGGTCTCGTCGGGGAAGCCGTTCTCGCCCAGTTCGATCGAGCCGAGGTCGTCGGAGGTGTCGTCCGGAGCCTCCGAGTCCGCCGCGGAGGTGGTCTCCACCTGCGACTGCGCGGCCGCCGTCGCGGACAGTGTCTGCCCGGCGTCGAAGTCGTCGGCTTCGCTGTCCATGACCGCAGTGTCTCCGGTCAGGGCGAAGGTGTACCGCTTGAGGGCGCTCCCCTTCGTCGGTTCGTCGCCGCCGCCGTGCAGCGTCATCGACTCCGTGACGGTGGCCCGTACGACGACCTGGTCCGCTGTGGCCCCCTTGCTGACCAGGACATCCGTCATCTCCACCGACGCGCCCGCGTAGTTCTGGCCGTTGTCGGCGAGTGCCTGCCTGTTGTCGACGAGGTTCGGCTCCTGCGCGCCGAGCAGAGCGGCGAAGACCGGGCCGTGCGGTGCGTCGGCGGCCGCGTCGGCCGCGGAGAGGCTGCCACCGGTGAGGATCTTGTCCCGGGCGGCCAGGTATTCCTGGACACCGTCACGGTACGGGGAGGTTCCGCCTGGGACCGCGGCGCCCTGTGCCGGCGCCGAGCGCGTCACGGGCCCGTCGCCGACGGCGTTCTTCACACGCACCGAGACGCGGTACGGGACGCCGTTGTCGAGCTTCGTGAACACGGCGCGCGGTGTGGTGGTCTCCTGCTCGGCCACAACGGCGCCGTCGGTCTTCTCGGCCTGGACGGCGTAGCGGAGCTCACCGGCCGCGCCCGGATCGAGCGGCGGGTTCCACGTGGCCATCAGACCTGAGTCGCCGGGTACCGTCACGACGTCGGTGACCGTTCCGGGTGTCGTGGGCGGCAGGTACCGGATCGTCAGCCGAGGCCGCGCTTTCGGGTCGGCCGCGGTGAGCGAGTGGTAGGCCGCCCCGTGCGCGTCGGCCGGGAGGGTCAGGGCGAAGCCCTGGTTCTCTCCCCGATCGGTCCAGGACTGCACCAGCGCGCCGAGGTCCAGCTCCGGCAGCGGTGTGCCGGACGCGTAGTCGTCGGTTCCGGCCGCGTCGAGGAGTTCCCCGCCACTCCGGGAGGGTGTCCAGGCGGACGACAGCTCGTAAACGCCGGGCTGTTGTGGGGTGCAGTCGGCCACGCAGTCGGAGCGGGTCAGCGACAGCGCGGCCGAGGTGACCCGGGCACCCTTGGGCAGGTCGGAGAGGTCCGCCTTGAAACGGGCCGCCCACTGGTGTCCGTCGGCCGGTCCGATCCGGAGTGTCCCTTCGGGCGCGGTGGGGCAGGGCGTGGTGGCGCAGTCGGTCGCGGTGGACACCTGGTCGAGGGTGTCGTCGGCGAGGGTGAGCGTTTTGCTGTCGGGTGCCGCGGGCAGCGGCTTCTCGCGCACGCTCATGGTCTTTTGCGCCGACCACGGCGAGCAGCCCACGCTGGTGCAGGCGCGGACGGTCCAGCGGTAGGCGGCGCCGTCGGTGAGGACTCGTTCGGGAAGCCGGAGGGCGGCCCGCCGGCCGCTGTCCGTCCACACCGGCGAGAGGTTCAGTCCGGGTACGGCGTTGCCGGCCGAGTCCTTCACCGCGAACTCGGCACTGATCCGTCCCTGCGCCGGATTCGTGACGACGGCGGAGACGATCGGCGTCAGGGTTTGCTCGGCCCCGGCCTGAAGGTCCTGCGGGGTGTCCGGAAGCGCGGCGACACTGAAGGTGGCCCAGGCCGACCATTCCGTGTTGTAGTGCGTGCCGTCGTACGGTGAGGTGCGGAATCGGTACGTCCTGCCGTGCCGCAGCACGCCGTCCGGTACGGCGACCTCGGCGGGGGTGCCGCTCGCCGTGTACTTGGACACCAATACGTCACCGACCTGGGTGTTGGTCGCGGAGTCGAAGATCTGGAAGCTCCCGTTGACCTGGTCGCCGTCCGGGTCGGTGAACGTGTCGCGCAGGGTCGGTGTGTCCGTGTCGACGCGCCAGGTTCCCGTCTTGTCCTGGGTGAACGGCGGACCGGCCTGCTGCTTGATGCCGGTCCGCGGCCGGTAGTTGTAGTTCACGGTGAGCCTGGGCGGATTGGCCGCGGCGTTGGCGGAGTTGACCCGCTTCCACTGGGCGACGACGTTCTCGTCGGCGGCACGCAGTCCCATCGTGCCGCGAGTGGCCTTGGCGGAGGCCCAATTCTGTGCCAGTGCGGTCGCGTCGGCGTTTATCCATCCGTCGGATGCCGACGTGCAGACGGAGTTGCCACGCGTCTCCGTGGAGGTGGCCGTCCGGGAGTTCCATACCGGCTGGGACGTCCAGCGGGTGCCGGTCGAGGCGGCTCCGGTGGACCACACCTCCCACGGGGCCGCCTTGCAGTCCGTGTTGCCCGAGTGGAAGTTCCAGAGGCTGAGCCGGGCGCTGCTCACGAGGGCGTTCGCGATCGGCGCGGTGTTCCAGGTGAGGAACGAACGTGCGGTGCGCGGGGTGCCGTCGGAGTTCTTCGTCCCCGGGTTGCCCAGGTCCAGTTCGGTGTCGGTGGACAGGTCCCCGGTTTCGCCCTGCTGGACGTATGTGTCCATCACGTTCGACAGCGCGGACGTGGAGGGGTCCACGGTCACCGGGTACTTGGTCTTCGGGTCGGCGAGGAACTCGGCGTCGGGTGTCACCACGAGGTCGACGGAAGAACCGTCGTGGACGACCTTCATGGCCGCCGGCACGGTGCGGGTGTGTTCGCCGGAGACCGCGTCGACCGTGGCGTCCCACATCACCGGCGCCGGCATGACCGCTGTCTTCTCGCTCCGCCGGTCGGTCAGCAGCACGCTGCCGTCGGGTCGTTGGGTCACCGTGAGACCGCGCGCCTTCAACGGCAGCGTGTAGCTGTAGGAGTCTCCCGTCGGCCTCTGCTTCAGTTCCACGAACTGCTCGAAGCCTGTGCGGGTGGCCTCGACGACCACATCGGCACCCGGCAGCGCGTTCTCGTATTCGGCTCGGTTGCCCTCGAGCACGGGCGCGGGCAGGGCGCCTTGCCACTGCAAGGTGATCTGCCCGTCCCCTTCTCCGAGACTCACCAGGTCGGTCGGGCCGGCCGAGTGGGCCCGTACGGCCCGCGAGCCCTTCGGAGAAGCCCGCCGAACGCCGTCGCCAGTACTGCGTCCGGCCAGTCTCAGCCCCTGCGGGTGAGCTTTGGACTCGACCACCCCGTCGGCATCCCGGGTCAGGTTCACGTCCACCGAGCGCCAGGTCCTGGTGTCCTGGTCGTAGAAACGGATGGGGCCCGCCGACACCTCGGTGGTCAGTGATTCATTCTCGTTCACCCAGGTCGTGGAGGTTTCGGTACGCTCGGAGAGCGCCTCGACCCGGTGTCCCGACGTCCGCGCGGCAGCGCGCGCGGAAGGGATGTCCACTGCTTGAGTCACGTCGGCGGCCGCGACCCCGTTGGCCTGTGCCGGTGCTGCCACCACCACGTCGGCACTCTGCAGCACTGTGGCGGACAGGGCCAGGACGGCCCCTCCGGCTATCCATCGCGCGGGTCCCCCGGACCCCCGCCGTCCGCGCCGCGGCACGGACTCACGCCTTGTCATGCTTCCTCAAACTCTGTCGAACACCGCGCGAACACGCACACGGTGTGGGCTTGGGATTTCCGCTCTTGAGGATGTTTGGCATGGTCGCGACGTTCCGGAAATACGGCACAGAGCGCCCCGCTCGGGGGTGTGTCTGATCACATCGGTCTGATGGCGCGAATCGTTCCGGGCGGGCCGGAGGGGCTCGGGGCGTGGAGAAACAGGCCGCAGGACTGGCGGTGACGGCCTGCGGAGCGCGGGTAAGACCAGGACTCGTCCCGGCACGGTGCGAAGAAACGGGAAGTCACGGAACCCCTGCCGGGTGCCGCGCCGCGTCGCGGCACGGCACCCGGCAGGGACGGTCGGGCTCCTCGGGCCTCAGCCCGAGGAGCATGTCAAAGGGACATCTCGTACGCGCCGGACAGCGCCTCGACGAGCTCCCAGACCCGCGCCGAACGCGCCTCGTCCACGACGGGACGCCGGACCGCGCCGAGCGCCCAGCCCTGCTGCCGCTCGGTGGCGGAGTCCTTGCCGTGCAGTTCGACGCAGTGCCCGGAGAAGTCGCGGACCAGCACGGCGAACAGCTCGTCGAGCACCGACTCGTCCAGGTCCGTCAGACGCGCCTGCTCCAGGATCAGCTGTCCGTGCACCACCAGCGCGAACAGCTGCCCCACGGAAAGCAGGAAGTCGAGGTCGCGGCCCTGCTCCTCGTCGGGGGCCATGGTGGTGACGAACTCGCACAGGGCGTCGGCCTGTTCGCGGAAACGGGCGACGTTCGGGACCTCCGCGTACGCGTCGTAGGCGGCGCGCCAGTCGTGGAAGCGGACGGAACCGAGGCCGCGCGCCGGACCCTGCCGGAAGAGGAAGTCGTCGTCGGCCGCGTCGAGCCGGGTCGGTACGGCGGGAACGTCGATCGGGTCCAGCAGGTGGTTGCGCATGAACTTGAGGATCAGCGCGAGGTTGACGTGGACGGTGCCCTCGAGCTTGGGCAGGCCCCGGATCTCGATCGCGGCCTGGGAGAAGTAGTTGTCCTTCTCGAAGCCCTTGGCGGCGATCACGTCCCACATCAGGTCGATGACCTTCTCGCCCTCCGTGGTCACCTTCATCTTCGTCATCGGGTTGAAGAGGAGGTAACGGCGGTCCTCGGGACCCGCCGTGCGGAAGTAGTCGACGGCGCGGTCGCTGAACAGCTTCATCCCGACGAGACGGACGTACGCGTCGGTCAACTCCCGGCGGACGTGCGGGAAGGCGGTGACGGGACGGCCGTAGAGGATGCGGTTGCTCGCGTGGGTGACGGCCTCGTACATCGCGTGCTCGCAGATGCCGATCGAGGCGGTGCAGAGGTTGAACTTGCCGACGTTGACGGTGTTGAGGGCGGCGTCGAAGGCGGCGCGCCCGGTGTGCAGGACGTCCTCGGGGGCGACCGGGTAGTCCTCCAGGCGGAACTCGCTGACGAACTTGGAGGAGTCGACGACGTTCTTCACCAGGTGGTACGCCGGGTGGCGGCTGTCGGCCGCGAAGAAGACGTACCCGTCCGGACCCTCGACGTCGGTGCGGCGGCCGAACACGGAGACCAGACCGGCCGCGTTGCCGTTGCCGATGTAGTACTTGGAGCCGCTGGCCAGGAAACCGCCGTCGGCCTGGGGCTCCAGCAGCATGTCGGTGGAGTAGATGTCGGCGCCGTGGGCCTTCTCGGACAGGCCGAAGGCGAAGACCTCGCCCTGGTCCAGGAGGTCCGCGGCACGCGTGCGGGCGGCGGCGTTCTCGCTCTGCCAGACCGGGCCGAGACCGAGGATGGTCACCTGCCAGGCGTACCAGTAGTCGAGACCGTAGAACCCGAGGATCTCGTTCAGGGCGGCGATCCGGGCGGTGTCCCAGCGCTGGTCCTCGCCCGTGGCGGCGGAGGCCGGGGTGAGGAAGGTGGCGAACAGACGCTCCTTGGCGGCGAACGCGAGGAAGTCGCCGAGCCAGGCGCGGGTGCGGTAGTCCTCGATGATCCGGCGCTTGCCGCGCTCCTCGAACCAGTCGACGGTGGCCCGCAGCAGCCTGCGGGTCTCGGGGTCGAAGTGCGCCGGGTCGTAGGTGCGCGGGTTGAACAGCGAGGGAGTGGTGGTCACGGGGGTTCGCCTTCCGGGGATCGGGGTCGGGGACTGCGGTACGGGGACGGAGGAAGCGAGGGGGAGGGGGAGCGGGGGCGGGTCAGGCCGAGGGCCGCGAAGGGCCGTCCTGCGGGCCGTCGCCCGTCCCGTCGGTCTTCGTGCCGAGGGTGTGGAGCGTGGCCAGGACGTCGTCGAGCCAGGCGATCGTCATCCGCTCGAACGCGATGCCGCCGCGCAGGACGACGTGCTGGAGCTCCTGGCCGGCGTCGAGCGGCGCGGGGGCCTCGGGCCCGGTGAAGTCCCGCTGCTCCCCGGCGAGATAGCGCGCGAGCCGGTCGCTGTGGACCCGGCGGTGCCGCTCGACCTCGCCGACGAGCGCCGCCGGGTCGTCGAAGGCGGCGCCGCGGATCTTCACCGCGAGGTCGTGGCGGATGCTCTCCGGCTCGATCGGCTCGTGCAGCCACCGGGAGAGGGCGGCGCGGCCGGGGCCGGCGACCGAGTACACCTTCTTGTCCGGCCGCCCCTGCTGCGGCACCTCCCGCACGGCGAGGACGCCCTCGCCCTCCATGCGCTTGAGCACGCGGTAGATCTGCTGGTGCGTGGCGGTCCAGAAGTACCCGATGGACCGCTCGAACCGCCGGGCCAGCTCATAGCCGGAACCCGGCTTTTCCAGCAGGGAGACGATGATCGCGTGTTCGAGCGCCATACCGCACAGCTTTCTATGCAACTCGTTGCATAGGCAAGCGTGGCAGCCCTGGTGAGACGCGGCTCACCCGGGGAAGGGAGCTTTCCGGACGGACGCGGGCCCTGCCCTGCCTGAGGCCGGGCGACTCGGTTCGGGCTCAGCCGTCGTGATGCGGGGACGACCGGTCCGAAGGGGATGTCGAGGGAGTGGCGGAGGTGGTGGCGTTTTCGTCGCTTCTGCCCAGCGCTCTGGCGAGCACGGCCGTGAAGAGGCGGTCTTCCTCGGCCGGAAGCAGGATCTCGAGCCGCCGCCCGGCCACGTCGTACACCAGCATCGAGCGTTCGGCGACGACTTCGGCTTCGACCGTGGGGCTCGGGGCGCCGAGCCGCAGTTCCGTGACCGTGCCGTCAGCGGTGGAGGGGAAGACGCCTTCGGCCTTCACCGTCAGACGGGCTCGGTGCCGGCCTCCGCCGGAGTTGCGGAAGCGTGCGGCACAGCGGATGCGGGCGGTGTCCCCACGCTCCAGTGCGGCGACGGTCCGGACGATGCGCATACGGCGCCATCGCTTCTGCACCCGGCTGAGGATCGGCTCGGTGACGAGAGCGAGGATCATGGTGACGGCGAAGTTTTCCCACATGAACGTCTCCCGCGGCTCGGCACTTCCACGATCCGGGTTCTGCTCGGCCTGTGCTGTCGGCCTCGGGATCCGGTGCCCCGGGATGATCCCACGACCCTGGCGGCGTGCTTCGGCCGCATCCGGTGGATGCGTGCATGCGGCACGGCTCCCGCTGAGCCGTCTCGGCCGGTGGCGGGAGGCGACGCGTCC
Organism: Streptomyces sp. NPDC058751; assembly: GCF_042746485.1. Lineage (NCBI taxonomy): Bacteria > Bacillati > Actinomycetota > Actinomycetes > Kitasatosporales > Streptomycetaceae > Streptomyces > Streptomyces sp. NPDC058751. Next base: position 207,034 of record NZ_JBHYPZ010000002.1, read on the forward strand.
GGCGCGATGGCGTCAGGGGTTCGCCCAGGCCCCCGGAGTGTCGGTCAACGCGCTCACGTCGGGAGGCAGTTGGGATGACGCCACGTCGGCGAGCGAGACCCCTTCGAGGATCTCGCGCACGTTGGACCGCAGCGCGATCCACAGGGGGAGCAGTGACTGGGCGGGGCCGGTGTAGGAGAGGTCAGGGGGGCGGACCCCGCGCACCGAGACGAGGGGCCCGTCCACGGCGCGTATGACGTCGGCGATGCTGATGGACCCCGCGGGCCTGGCCAGGCGGTAGCCGCCGTTGCCGCCGCGCCGGCTCAGCACGAGACCGCCCCGGCGCATGTCGTTCAGGATGCCCTCGAGGAACTTGTGCGGGATGTCCTGCGCCTCGGCGATCGCCTCGGCCTTCAACGGCCCCGCGTCCGGTGACGCGGCGAGCTGCAGTGCGGCACGTACCGCGTAGTCCGCCCTGGCTGAAATCCGCATGTGCGCATTATCCCGTACGGCTCGGACCGGTTCCCCGCCGACGCGTTCACGGGTCCCGCTCAGACGGGCAGGACGAACGGGGGGTGCGCGCCGTTGAGGAAGTAGTCACCGACGTCGCGCAGGCGGTGACCGGCGGGCTCGTACAGGGTGTGGGTTCGCGCGTTGCGCCAGAAGCGGTCGAACGACAGCCGGGACGAGGCGGAGAGGGCGCCGACGACGTCGAGGGCGCGGGCGGTGGACTCCTGCGCGGCCCTGGACGCGGCGGCTTCGGCCATGGCCACGAGGACGGAGACCTCCGCGTACTCGTCGTAGCTCAGGTCCTCGCCGCGCGCCAGCCCGTCGTGCACGGCCCGCACCGCCTGCTCGGCGAGCGCCGAGGCGGAGCGGGTGAGGACGGTGAGTTCCCCGTGCAGGGCCAGCGTCGGTGGGTCCGCGGGAGAGTCCGCCGGCCAGGCGGGATGCCGGAGTGAGTGCCCCGCCCTGCTGTACTCGCGCACTTCGGCGAGCACTCCCTCGGCGATGCCGAGCAGGAGGTGGACGGAGAGGAGGCGCCCGACCGGCGCCGTGAAGGCGGTCGGCGGGGACAGGACGTCCTCGTCCGCGGACAGTGATCCGAGCACGTGGGCGGCGGTGACCGGCACGGCGTCGAAGTCCACGCCGCCGCCGGCCGCGAGCCGCTGGCCGAAGGTGTCCGGGGTGCCGTCGATCCGCACACCGGGATGGGCGGGATCGACGACGACGGCGAAGGGCTCGCCGGTGTCGGTCCGCTCGCCCCGTACGGCGAGGCGGTCGCAGACCAGGACCCCCGTGGCGTAGCTCTGCCGGCCGTCCAGGACGTAGCCGCCGCCTTTCCTGGCCAGCCTCAGGGGCGATTCCTGGCGGGCGAGACCGCCGCCCCAGAGGTGGGGCTTCCTCGTGGAGCGCTGCACGGCCTCGGTGGCGCGGGCGGAGTCGGCGAAGGCCAGCGCGCTCCACGACAGGAAGTAGTGACAGCCGAGCAGTTGGCCGATCGCGCCGTCGGCGGCGGAGATCTCCCGGACGACGGCGTAGGCCGTCGTCCAGTCCGCGCCGCCTCCGCCCGCGGCGGCCGGAACCAGGAGCGTCAGCAGTCCTGCCTCGCGCAGCCGGGACACCTCGTCGAAGGGGGGTCTGCCCGCCTGTTCCCTGGCCACCGCGTCCGTGGCCAGGTCGTCCGCCGTCTCGCGGGCCGCTCGTAGCCAGAACGCGTGGTCGGTCCCGGTCGGGTCGGATGCGGAGTCTGCCTCGGGCAGTGCGGCGGCAACGGCCATGATGATGGTTTCCTCAAGAGTCGGCGGTCGGGCGCCGGGGCGGAGTCTTCTGCCGGGCGGGCACCCGGTCCACGCGCCGGACGGCGACGGTGCGGCGCCCGCCGGGACCCGCCCGGCTCGTGGCGGGGGCGGATTCGCGGGATCACCTGGGGGCGGGGGAAAGGCCCGGCGGCACACGAGACATGTGTGCCGGGCGTCCTACGCGCCGCGACAGACCGCGCTGGCGACGTGACCGAAGTCGACGTGCCGACGGCGAACCAGTCGCTGCTGCGTGGGGGGCATGTACATCATCCTGCGCATCCGCCGGACGCGCGGTCAATGGTTTCCTAGTAAATCGATAGGAAATATGGCCGCCGCGGGAGGGAGGGCGCCCGACGCCCCGATGATTACCGGCCAACGCGGGTCGTCCGGCGGTCGGGATCCGGACGCCGGCCCAGCTCGGGGGCGACCAGGTGGAGGGTGTCGTGCAGGATCTGCTCGTACTCCTCCCGGTGGAACTCGTAAGGCAGTTCGAGGCGCAGCTCCGACACCTGCGCGAGGACCGGGTCGGCGGTCAGCTGCTCCAGGATCTGCTCGGCGGTGCCCACCACGTCGGGGGCGAACAGCGTGCGCTTCGGGCCCTGGGGTGCCAGCGTCCGCGCGTGACGGCTCGCCGCGTAGGCGCGGTAGCGGGCCCGCCCGGCCGCGTCCGCGCTGTCGAGGGGCACGATCACCCGGCCCAGCGCCACCCGGGCCGGAGGCTCCGCGTCCCGCGGGGGCAGCGCCCGCCGGTACTCGGCCAGCAGATTCAGCTGGGCCGTCGTGAAGTCGTCGGTCCCCTCGCCGGTGACGATGTTGCCGGTCAGCAGGCTCAGGCCGTTCTCCGCCGCCCAGCGGGCCGAGCGCAGGCTCCCGCCGCCGTACCAGACGCGGCGCGCCAGACCGGGACTGTGCGGTTGCAGACGGGGACGCTGGACGTTGCCCGGCGAGTGGATGACCGTGTCCGGGCCGCCCAGGTGGTCGCCGCGCAGATTGCCGAGGACGCGGGCGATCCTGCCGTACGACAGGTCGAAGCCGCGCCAGTCACCGTCGTGCACCAGGTCGCCGAGCAGCTCGGCGTGCGGCATCCCGGTGCTGAAGCCGACCTGGAGCCGGCCCCGGGACAGGACGTCGGCCAGCGACAGGTCCTCGGCGAGGCGGAAGGGACTCTCGTAGCCGATCGGTATGACGGCGGTGCCGAGTTCGATCCGCTCGGTGCGCTGACCGGCCGCGGCGAGGAACACGGCCGCCGAGGCGACGCCGTGTTCGAGGTGCCGCTGCCTGATCCAGGCCCCGTCGAAGCCCGCCCGCTCGCCGTACTCGAACAGCCGGAGCGTCTCCTCCAGGCCGGTGTACGGGTCGTCGTCGGCGAAGTTGCCCGGGGTGAGGAACGCCAGGGAGGTGATGGCGGGAGTGCTCATGAGGCACCGGCCCTTCGGCTCGTGACGGTTCCGGCGGGGGAGGGGACCCGCCCGCCGGGGATGGCCGCCAGCAGCTCGCGGGTGTACGCGTGGCGGGGGCGGGTGAAGAGATCCTCCGGAGGGCCCGTCTCCACGACGCGGCCGGCCCGCATGACCGCGACCTGGTGCGCGATCTGGCGCACGACGGCCAGGTCGTGGGAGATGAAGAGGTACGCCACCCCCGTGCCGGCCTGCAACTCGACCAGCAGTTCCAGTACTTGGGCCTGCACCGACACATCGAGCGCGGACACGGGCTCGTCGCACACCACCAGGTCGGGGGAGAGGGCGAGCGCGCGGGCGATCGCCACCCGCTGACGCTGCCCGCCGGACAGTTCCGCGGGCCGGCGCTCCAGAAAGGCCGTCGGAAGAGCCACCCGGTCGAGCAGTTCGCGGGCCCGCGCGAGCCGGGAGGCACGGTCGCCGACCCTGAAGGCGCGCAGCGGCTCGGTGATCACCTCACCGACGGAGAAGCGCGGATCGAGGGACGCGTACGGGTTCTGGTAGACGAGCTGGGCACGGCGGCGCAGCTGCCTGGCGCGGGCGCCCGTGGCGGCGCTGACGTCGGCGCCGTCGAGCAGGACCTGCCCGGAGGTCGCGTCGGCGAGCCGGAGCACCAGCCGGGCGGTGGTGGACTTGCCCGAGCCCGACTCGCCGACCAGGGCGAGGGTCTGTCCGCGCCGGAGGGCGAAGCTGACGTCGTCGACCGCGCGCAGCGTCCGGGGCCCGTCGGCCGTGCGGGGCAGCCGGAACTCCTTGACGAGGCCGCGTGCCTCCAGCAGGGGAGCCGCCCTCGCCGTGGCCGCCGGTACGGAAGGGCGGCGGCGTAGGGCGCTCATGCTCGGGGCGCTCGCCAGCAGGTGCCGCGTGTACGCGTCCTGGGGACCGGCGAGGACGTCACGGGTGCGGCCCGCCTCCACCACTCGCCCCTGTGCCATCACCACCAGCCGCTGCGCCCGGTCGGCGGCGACCCCGAGGTCGTGGGTCACCAGCAGGACCGCCGTGCCCGACTCCTCGGCGAGGCGCTGGAGGTGATCGAGGATGACCCGCTGCACGGTGACGTCGAGCGCGCTGGTCGGCTCGTCGGCGATGATCAGCTCGGGGCGCGCGGCGATCGCGACGGCTATCAGGACGCGTTGCCGCATACCGCCGGAGAGTTCGTGCGGGTACTGCCGGGCCCGGACGGCGGCGTCGGGCAGTCCGGCCCGGTCCAGGACGGCGATCGCCTCGGCGGCGGCCGAGCGGCGGGTCGCCAGACCGTGGATGCGCAGCACCTCGGCGACCTGTTCACCGATCCGTTTGACGGGGTTGAGCGACACGGTCGGGTCCTGGGGCACCAGTCCGATCCGCGCCCCGCGCACGGTGCGCAGTTCCGGCTCCGACAGCGTGGCCAGGTCGTGCCGGCCGAAGCGGACCGTGCCCGCGTCGATGCTCCCGGTGTCCGGCAGGAGACGGGTGATCGCGTGCGCCGTCGTGCTCTTGCCCGAGCCGGACTCCCCGACCACCGCCGTCACCTGCCCCGGCCACACGTCGAGGTCCACGCCCCGGACGGCCGGCACGGTGCCGCCGCGGGTGCGGTACGACACGGACAGGCCGCGGATCTCCAGCAGTGGTGTGGTCACGTCCTCGCCCCTTTCACCGTTCTCGCTCCTTTCACCGTTCTCGCTCTCGTCGGTCACCGCTGCCGGGACCATTCGCCGTCCAGGGCCCGCGCGACGCGGTTGGTGGCCAGGACGGTCGCGGCGATCGCCAGTCCGGGCAGCGCGGTCAGCCACCAGGCGTTGGCCAGGTAGTTGCGGCCCTCGGAGATCAACGTGCCCCACTCCGGGGCGGGCGGGGGAGCGCCGTAGCCGAGGAAGCTCAGCGCCGACACGGCCAGGACGGAGGCGCCGAAGTCGAGCGTGGCCAGGACGATCACCGGGCCCGCCGCGTTGGGCAGCACGTGCCGGCCCAGCACCGTGTACCAGCGTGACCCGCAGGAGCGCGACGCCTCGACGAACACCGCCTGGCGCACCCGGAGCACCTCGGCGCGAGCGACCCGGGCGAAGGAGGCGACGCTCGCGATGCCGACCGCGACGGCCACCTTCACCGTCCCGTACCCCAGCGCGGTCACCAGGGCCAGTGACAGGAACAGCGCGGGGATGGACAGCAGGACGTCGACGAAGCGCATCAGCACGTCGTCGACCCAGCGGCCGACGAACCCGGCGAGCACGCCGATCAGACCGCCCACCACGAAGGCCACCAGCACCGCGATCAGCGTCGCTTTCAGGGACAGCTGGGCGCCGTGCACCACCCGGGAGAACACGTCGCGCCCCAGTTCGTCCGTGCCGAACCAGTGCGCGCCGCTCGGAGGGCGGAAGTTCTGCTCGGGCACTCCCTTCAGCGGGTCCCGCGAGGTGAACAGCCGCGGCCGGAACGAGGCCAGCACCACCAGCACGATGACGGCGGCCGACAGCAGCAGACCGGGACGGCGCACCAGGAACCGCAGCACCCGCCGTACGCCGGCACGGCGCCCCGGTCCGGGATCCGGCACCGTGCCGACCGGCCGGGCCTGGCCGGGCGCGGACTCGGACGTGTCATGGACGAGGCCCTGGCTCATGCGGCACCCGCCCTTCCGCCCGGGGCCACCACGATCCGCGGGTCGAGCAGCGGATAGACCAGGTCGACGACCAGGTTCGTCGTCACGAAGATCAGCGCACCGAACGCCACCACCCCCTGCACCACCGGGATGTCCTGGGCCGTGACGGCCGCCGCGGTGACGCGGCCCAGGCCGTCACGGGAGAACACCGTCTCCACGACGACCGAACCTGCGATCAGCTGCCCCATCAGGAGGCCGACGACCGTCAGCGCCGGGAGGGAGGCGTTGCGCAGCGCGTGCCGCAGATGGACCCGCCACCGGCCCGCGCCCTTGGCGCGGGCGGTCTCCACGTACGCCTGGTCGAGCGCGGTGAGCAGACTCTTGGCCAGCACCTGCGCGATCTGGGCGCCGGTCGGGACCGCCAGCGTCAGCGCCGGCAGCACCAGCCCCCGCACCCCGTCGTTGCCGAACGCGGGAAGCCAGCGCAGCCGGAAGGAGAACGCCTCGACGAGCAGCAGCCCCACCCAGAACGTCGGGACGGACACCCCCAGCGGCGGCAGCGACAGAAGGAGCTGCCGCAGCCAGCGCCGTGTGGTGTACGTCGCCGCCACCGCCAGTCCGCCACCGAGGAGCACCGCGAACAGCAGTGCCGCACTCGTCAGTTGGAGGGTCTGGGGCAGCGCGTCGGCCAGCGTCGAGGCGACCGGCCGGCCGGTGGCGACCGAGTCGCCGAAGTCCCCGCGCACCGCCCGGCCCAGGTAGTCGGCGTACTGCGCGAGCACCGGCTCGTCGAAGCCGTACTCGTGCCGCAGGGCGGCGATCCGCCGGGGATCGACCTGTCCCGACTCCATACCCGCGCCGGCCATCGCCGTGACCGGATCGCCCGGCAGGAAGTACAGCACCAGGAACGACACGGTGTACGCCGCCCACAGCACCCCGGCCGCCTGCGCGAGCCGTTTGACCACGTAGCCGCGCACGGTCAGCCGATCCAGGTGTCGTGCAACTGGATCCGGCTGGAGGCGTCGAAGGCGAGGCCGTGCACCTTCGTGGACACGCCCAGCTGGGTCTGCAGCTCCACCACCGGCGCGTTGTACGCCTCGCGCACGATCGACCGCTGTGCCCGGGCCACCAGCCGGCCGCGCTCGGCCGGGTCGGCGGTCGCCGCCTGTGCCGCCAGGGTCGTGTCCAGGCCGCTCGGCGGCACACGGTAGAAGTTGGCGAGCTTCGTGGAGAAGGAGCTGCGCAGGATGTCGGGGTCGGCGCGGGTGATGTTCCCCCAGATCGCGTCGTACGCGCCCGACTGCTGTATCGGCGTGAGCTGGGGGAGCTGGAGCTGCTTGAGGACCACCTGGACGCCGACCGCCTTGAGTTGCTGCTGTACCAGCTCCAACGCGGGCTGGTTCGTGGCTGCGTTGGGAACCCAGTCGACGGTCAGGCGCAGCTTCCTGCCGTCCTTGGAGCGGATGCCGTCGGCGCCCGTCCTCCAACCGGCTTCTTCCAGGAGGGACTTCGCCTTGGCCGCGTCGAAGGCCAGCTCCGGGGCGAGACTGGTGTAGTCGGGAGTGGTGTGCGAGAGGACGCTGGTCGCCGCCCGGGTGCCGGTGGGGAAGACGGTACCGGCGATCTGCTCGCGGTCGACGGCGGCCAGGATCGCCCGCCGGACCCTCGCGTCCTTCAGGACCGGCCGCGTGTTGTTGAACCCAAGACCGAAGACGATTCCGGGGTTGGCCCGCCTCAGGAAGGCGGCCTGACCGCCCTTGAGCGCCGCCTCGTCGGCCCGGCCCACGCTGCCGATCGCGTCCACCTGGCCGGACCGGAGGCTGCCGGCGCGCACACCCGCCTCCGGCACGACCTTGAACACCAGCCGGTCCAGGTACGCCTCGCCCTTCTTGTCCCACCGGGAGGAACCCCAGGCGTAGCCGGGGCGTTTGTCCAGGGTGACCGACTGGTTCTGCACGTACCGCTTCAGCACGAAGGGTCCGGACCCGACCACCCCGTCACTGCACTTCCGCTGCGGGGACCTCTTCACGCTCGCGGACGACTCGATCCCGAGCGAGTGAGTCGAAGTGGCCTGCAGGAACTGGGCGTTGGGCTGCCGGAAGGTGACCTTGACGGTGAGCGGGCCGACCACCTCGGTGCTCTTGACGCCGCTGAGGTAGCCCTGGGCCAGCGTTCCCAGGACACCGAGTTCCGGAACGGCGTCGAAGTTGTCCTTGACCACCTGGGCGGTCAGCGGGGACCCGTCGCTGAAGGTGACCCCCGACCGCAGGTGGAAGGTGAAGGCCGTCGTGTCGGCGTTGACGTCCCAGCGCTCGGCCAGCCACGGCACGATCTTTCCGGTCCTGGGGTCCTGGTCCGTCAGGGAGTCCACGACCTGGCGCACCGAGTAGATCGTGTCGTTGCTGCCGACCTGCTGGGGATCCACGCATCCGGCGTCCGAGCCCACCGCGAAGGTCAGGGTGCCGCCGGAGCGCGGCTTGCCGCCTCCGGCGCCGGGGCCGTCGGTGCCGGAGGCGCACGCGGCCAGCAGCACGCCGGTGGTGACGAGGGCGGTGACCGCCGTCCATCGGGGTGATCGGAAATCCGGAAGTGCTCTCACGGAGGGTTCTCCTCTTGGGGTCGCCGGGCACGGGGCACCGCGCGGGCACGACCGCGCACCGGTGTGCGCGCCCGCACCGGGCGCGGTGCCGGTGCGGGAGCGCTGTGCGGGAGTGCCGTGCGGGAGTGCCGTGCGGACAGGGCCGGGCGGAAGACGGATCGGAAGGACCGGGAAGAAGCGGCAACCGGGCGGGACGCACGCCGCGACGGGTGACCACGGGCGTCGACGGCGGCGGGCCGCACGTACGCAGGTGGTCGACGGGAGGCCCGTCAGCGCCCGGTGGTGGGAAGGGGCGTCAGGCCCGACAGAGGCAGCTGGTCGAGCGCTTCAGATCGATGTGGCGTCGGCGCGCCAGCCGGGAGAACACCACGGCGACGGCGAAGGAGGCGTCGGGGCCACCGGCGTGCCGCATGACGGTCCTCCCTGTTTCCGGCCCCGGTCACGGGGCCACGCGCTTGCGGGGACCGTCACCGGTCCCGCCGGGCTTTCACCTGGAGCACCCCACCGCGCGGGAGGGTTGCCGGTCAGCGAGCCAGGGCTTGACGCTGACACTCAATGCCGTTTCGTGATCGTACGGAGCGCTTCTCGCGTACGTCAATGGCGGGTCCCGACTCCGCCGCGGGGGCCGGGCCGGCCACCGGGACAGCCGGTGGACGCCCGCCCCGTAGGGGAACACGGGTCAGGAACCGCCGCGTTCGCGCGGGATCTTCTGGCCCGCCTCGATCGCCACCGGCAGCCGGTTCTCCGCCGGGGGCAGGGGGCAGGTGGCCAGGTCCGTGTAGGCGCAGGGCAGGTTGGCGGCGCGGTTGAAGTCGAGGACGACCGTGCCGTCGGCGGCGGGCGCCTCGACGGACAGGGTCCGGTTGGCGGCGTAGGTGGTGACTCCGGAGGTCGCGTCGGTGAACAGGACCGTGAGCCCGCCCGGGACGTGTCCGGGGAACGCGGTCAGCGCCAGGGGGCGTCCGCCGAGCTCGAACTCGATCCGGCCGGGAGCGTCGTACACGTGCTCCAGGCCCTCGACCGCGGCTCCCACGGTGGTGGGCCGCGGCTCGTCGAAGGGGACGTAACGGCCCGTCACGGCCCAGCGCGGGTCGGGGGCGTAGGCGGGCGTCCCGGTGAAGGCCGTGCGCAGCGGCGCGTCCGGGTGCCGGGGGCGCACGATGTCGTGGCCGCCCCGCTTGGCGACCTCGATGACGGCGTCCTTCCAGACGGCTTCGGCACCACCGCGTTCGGGCAGTACGCCGAAGCGGTGCTCACCGCGCACCGGTGTTCCGCCGACGACCAGTTCCTCGTCGTCGTCGAGGGTGACGACGACCCCGGCGGGGCCGGTGTGCCAGGCGCCGGGCGCGTCGGGGAAGCGCCGCGGCCGCTCGTCGAGCCAGTGCAGGCCGGTGATCGCCAGGAAACCGTGCGGGCCAGCGAGCCGGGCTTCCTGTTCGCGGTACCAGTCCAGCCATGTCTCGGTGAAGGCACGGAGGTCCGCGGGGGTCGCCTCGGTGGTCATGGGCTCTCCTTCGGTGTACGCGTGAGGTTCGTCCTCACGCCGGGGTGCGGGGATGCGGGAACGCGGGGGCGGTGGTGGGGGACCACTGGGACGGGGACACGGAAGTGGTGGGGCAGGGACGTCGGGGCGAGAGGACGGGGACGCGGCGGCAGGGGCGTGGGCGTGGCCAGTCGCACACTGGCGTCGACCTGGTTCTGCGCTTCGGATGCGTCGAGCACTGCTCCGACAGTCATGTCAGGTGGAACGGGCGGTCGGTGAGCCCGCATTCCGTTCGTGTGTGACGGCTGTATGTCAGTCGTGTGATGCGCGGTCCGCCGACCGGGCGGCGGAGGGAGGGGCGCGGCGGTCGCGCGCGTCGACGGGCCGGGGCGGTCGTTTCCCGCGCACGGTCGTTCCGTTGACGCCGTGCGCCCCGCGTGGTTGCATCCCGCCATGCCGTTGCCGGAGCCTTTGACCCGCCGTCGTGCCGTGGACCTCGTCCGCGTGGCCGCCGCGTTGTGTCGGACGACCGGCTGACCACTCTTCTCCTCGCGTCTCTGCTCGACCGCCGCTCCGGACGTTTTGGCCGAGCGCACACCGGTCCACCCACGCGTGCCCGCGTCGGCACGCGTCGCCGAGCCCACCGTCCGTCCCGCCCGTCATGACGAGGACCTCCCATGCCTTCTCCCACCCCCGCAGGCCGGCACCACGAAACCGAGTACGACCACCGCAGACTGCGCCAGTGGCTCGCGGGTGAGGCCAGAGCCGACGGAGTCACCCGCCGCCGGCTGCTCACCCTGCTCACCGCGACCGCCACCGCGCTCGGCACCGCACGGCCCGCCCACGCCGCGGGCGGGATCGTCAAGCCGCTGCCCGCCGAGTGGTTCATCGAGCGCGGCACCAACGCCGAGACCCGCTGGGAGGCGCTGCGCGGCACCGGCCGCACCACCCCCAACGAACTGTTCTTCGTGCGCAACCACACCGCCACACCCGTCCTGGCCGCCGACGACTGGCGTCTGCGGCTGTGGGGGAGCGGACTGCGCGGAAACCCCGGTGAGGACCGGCCGGTGGAGTTCGGGTACGACGACCTGCGCGCGCTGCCGGCCGTCACCCGGACCGCTTTCGTCGAATGCGCCGGGAACGGCCGCTCGTACTACACGACGCAACAGGGCGAGACGGTCACCGGCACCCCCTGGACCCTGGGGGCGATCGGCGTCGCACGCTGGCGCGGGGTGCGGCTGGCCGACGTGCTGCGCCGGGCCGGACTGTCCCCGCGCGCCGTGGACGTGCAGCCGCGCGGTCTGGACGCCGAGTACGTCAGCGGCGGGGAGAGCCTGGGACGGGTACGCCGTCCGCTGCCGCTGGCCAAAGCCCTGGACGACGTACTGCTCGCGTACGAGATGAACGGCGAGCCGCTTCCGTACGACCACGGCCATCCGGTCCGGGTGCTGGTGCCCTCCTGGGTGGGGATCGCGTCGATCAAGTGGGTCGGCGACATCGAGGTGTCCGCGGAGCCGCTCTACTCGCCCTGGAACACCACCTTCTACCGGCTGTTCGGCCCCGCCCACCCCGAGGGCGGCAGCGCGCCGATCACCCGGCAGACCACGAAGAGCGCCTTCGAGCTGGCGAGCGGGGCCACGTTCGCGGCCGGCGGCAGGCACGTACTGCACGGACGGTCGTGGTCGGGCACGGGAGCCGTCGCCGAGGTCGACGTCAGTACCGACGGCGGTGCGAGCTGGCGGCCCGCACGGCTGCACGACCGGCCCCGGGCCGGCACCTGGACCCGCTGGTCCCTCGACTGGCGGCCCGACACACCCGGCGCCACCCACCTGCTGGCCCGCGCCACGGACACGGCCGGCCGGACCCAGCCGGACACCGCCGTCCCGAACACGCAGGGGTACCTGTTCGGCGCGGTGGTGCGGCATCCGGTGAGCGTGGTCTGACGGACGGGACCGAGCCGGCAGCGGCTCGGTTCCACCGGGGCCGGTGAGGTTTGGTCCGTCCCGGTGACGTGCGGGAGGAACGGCACCGGTCTGGCGTGCCCGTCCGCCGACCGGCCACGCGGCATGCTTTCGTTTGGGTTCCGCGCTGCGAAGGGTCCCGCGTTCCTCGAGCGCGTCCACCGGCCGAGCCCGCCACAAGGCCCGTCACGGGCATGGCGGCAGCGCCCTCCGACACGCCCGAAGGAAAGACCATGGTCGCAGGAATGGCCGACGAGCCCCGGCAGACGTGTCCGGAGGGCGTCGTCGACGCGATCGCCGCCGCCCCGTCCGGCCCGCTCGGCCACGCCGTGGGCGCCACCTCGTACGCCGACGGCCGGACGGCGCTCTTCCCCGGTCCGGTCGCGGCCGGCTGAGTGACGATGGAGGACCACGTCACGCCCCGCCGGGTGGTGATCATCGGTGGCGGGTTCGCCGGACTGTTCGCCGCCCGCGCCCTGCGGCACGCGCCGGCCGCGGTGACGGTCGTCGACCGCCGGGCCCACCACCTGTTCCAGCCGCTGCTCTACCAGTGCGCGTCCGGCATCCTGTCGGAAGGCCAGATCGCGCGGCCGCTGCGCGCGGTCCTGCGCCGCCACCACAACGTGAACTGCCTGCTCGCCGAGGCCACGGACGTGGACCCCGACGCGAAGACGGTGCGGGCGCGGCGGCCCGACGGCGGGCTCCTGGAGCTGCCCTACGACGACCTGATCGTCGCCGTCGGCATGCGCCAGTCCTACTTCGGGCACGACGAGTTCGCCGCGCACGCGCCCGGGATGAAGACCCTGGACGACGCCCTCGGCATCCGCCGCCGCCTCTACCAGGCCTTCGAGATGGCCGAGACGGCCACCGATCCCAGGGAACGCCGGCGGTGGCTCACCTTCGCGCTCGTCGGGGGCGGTCCGACCGGTGTGGAACTCGCCGGACAGATCAGGGAGATCGCCGGCCGCACGCTCGACCGGGAGTTCCGGGCCATCGACTCCGCCCAGGCACGGGTGCTGCTCTTCGAAGGGTCCGACGCCGTGCTGGGCGCGTTCGGTCCCCGCCTCGCCGAACGCGCGGCCCGCACCCTGCGCGACCTCGGCGTGGAGATCCACCTCGGCACGACCGTGACCGGTGTCGACGCGAACGGACTGACGGTCAAGGACGGCGACGGCGCGAGCACGCACTTCCCGGCGCACACGGTGCTGTGGACGGCGGGTGTCGAGGCCCCGCCCATCGCCGCGGCGCTGGCGCGGGCCACCGGAGCGGAGCAGGACCGGGCCGGGCGCATCGCGGTCGAACCCGACCTGACCCTGCCCGGACACCCGGACATCCGCGTGACCGGGGACGTGATGGGCCTCGACCGGCTCCCCGGGCTCGCCGAGGTCGCCATGCAGACGGGCGCGTACGCGGGCCGCGCCGTGCGGCACTCCATCGAGGGCAGGAAGAAGCGGCCGAAGCCCTTCAAGTACGTGGACCTGGGCAGTGCCGCCTACATCTGCCGCGGGAGGGCCGTCGTCAAGGCAGGCCGGATGCACCTGTCCGGAAGGACCGGCTGGCTGGCCTGGCTCCTGATCCACCTGGCCTTCCTCACCGGATTCCGCAGCAGGTTCGGCGCGGTGCTGAGCTGGGCCGTCGTGTTCGCCTCCGGCTCGCGGCGCGAACGCGCCTTCACCATGCCCGACCGGGATCCGTCCCCCGGGTCCCCCACCGGAAAGAGGGCGCCCTCCACCTCCACCTCCCCCTGACGCTGCCCCGGCCGGTCCGCGCCGGCCCACCGTCGCCGTTTCTCCGCAGCCCCACCGCACGCGGGGCAGACCATCGAGGCGTACATGTCCACCATCGCCGTCCACCTGGCGAACACACCTCCCCAGCTCCTGCCGGCCCGTGAGCAGATGGCCTTCACCCTGGCCATGCACATCCTGCTGGTGCCGTTCGGCGTCGCGCTGCCGTTCATCACGGTCCTGATGCACCACCGAGGGCTGCGCCGCAACGATCCCGTGGCCCTGCTCCTCGCCCGCCGGTGGTCCGCGGTGATGGCGGTGCAGTTCGCCATCGGCATCATCACCGGGACCGTCCTGTCCCTGGAGTTCGGCCTGCTGTGGCCCGGGATGATGGGGCGCTGGGGCGACGTGTTCGGCCTCGGCTTCGGCGTGGAGGCATGGGCGTTCTTCCTCGAGGCCGTCCTGATCGCCGTGTACCTCTACGGGTGGCGCCGGCTCAAGCCGTGGACGCACTGGTGGCTGGCCGTGCCGCTGCCGTTCACCGCGGCGCTGGGGGCGTTCGGCATCATCTCGGCCAACTCCTGGATGAACACCCCCCAGGGCTTCCGCCTGGACCCACAGGGCAACCCCGTCGACGTCGACGTGCGGCAGGCGATCTTCACGCCGATGTTCGGCCCCGAGTACTGGCACTTCATGGTGGCCATGTTCCTGACCGCCGGTTACGTGGTCGCCGGCGTGTACGCGGTCGGCTGGCTGCGCGGGCGGCACGACCGGTACCACAAGCTCGGCTTCACCGTTCCGTTCACGGTCGCCGCGATCCTCACCCCCGTCCAGTTCTTCCTCGGCGACTCCGCCGCCCGCGCCGTCTTCAACAAGCAGCCGGTCAAGTTCGCGGCCATGGAACTCGTCTGGAAGACCGACACGCACGTGCCCGAGTACGTCTTCGGCCGGCTGCACGGGGACGGGACGATCTCCGGCGGGATCAGGATCCCGCAACTGGACTCCGTCCTCGCCGGGTTCAAACCCAGCACCCAGGTGACCGGACTGACCGCCGTACCGGCCTCCGACCGCCCCACGCCCACCCAGGCCACCATCGTCCACTGGGCCTTCGACATCATGGCCACGATCGGCAGCGTGCTGATCCTGCTCGCGCTCTGGTACGCCTGGATCTGGTGGCGGCACCGGGACCTGCCGCTGAACCGCTGGTTCTTCTCCTGCGCCGCGCTCGCCGGAGCCGCGTGCCTGGTCACGGTGGAGTGCGGATGGATCACCACCGAGGTCGGCCGCCAGCCCTGGATCGTCTACAACCACATGCGGGTGTCGGAGGCCGTCACCACCACCCGTGCCAGCGGGATCTGGACGATGCTCGTCATCGTCATCGTCCTGTACACGGCCGTGTTCGGGTCCTTCCTGGCCGTCGTGCTGAAGATGCGGACCCGCTGGCGCATCGCCGACGAAGGGGCGGCGACGCGAGGGGCGCACGGTCCCGAGACCGACATCCCCTACGGGCCGAGACGAGAGCCCCTGCCCGGTGAGGCCGGGGCGGCGACCGGCGGCGGATCCGGCACCACGTCCGGCGGTGCCCGGTGATGGCCGACGTCATCGCCTGGCTGCTGGTGGTCGTGATCGCCGCCTACGCCTGCGCCGGCGGCACCGACTACGGCGCGGGCTTCTGGGACCTGCTGGCCGGCGGCGCCGAGCGCGGCAAACGGCCGCGCTGGCTGATCGACCACGCCATGGCCCCGGTCTGGGAGGTCAACAACGTCTGGCTGATCTTCATCATGATCATCATGTGGACCGGCTTCCCCGTGATGTTCCAGACGGTCTTCGAGGCACTGTGGCTGCCACTCGCCCTCGCGGCCGTCGGACAGGTACTCCGCGGGGCCGGGTTCGCCCTGCGCAAGCCGACCCGCCGGATCGCCCAACGGCGCGTCTACGGAGCGGTGTTCGCGATCTCCTCACTCCTCACGCCGTTCTTCCTCGGAGCGGTCCTGGGAGGTGTCGCCTCCGGGCGGGTCGCGGTGGGCACCGAGGCGTCCGCGGACGCCTGGGCCAACCCGACCTCGCTCGTGGCCGGACTGCTGGCCGTCGCCGCCACCGCTTTCCTCGGCGCGGTGTTCCTGTGCTCCGACGCCCGGCGGTTCGGGGCGGACGACCTCGTCGGCTACTTCCGGCTGCGGGCGTGGACCGCCTTCGCGGCCCTCGTGGTCCTCGCCCTCGTCGCCCTGCCGGTCACCCGGGACGACGCGCGGTACGTCTGGGACGGCCTCACCGGCGGCCTCGGACTGCTGATGGCGGTCCTGGCCGGGGTCTGCGGCCTGGCCGCGGTGCTCTTCCTGGGGCTGCGGATGTACGGCTGGTCCCGCTGCTCGGCCGTGGCGACCGTCGCACTGGCCGTACTGGCCTGGGGCTTCGCCCAGCGGCCCTACCTCCTGCCGACCACGCTGACCGTGTCCGAGGCCGCCGGGGCCGCGCACAGCCTGCGCTGGCTGGGGATCGTGACGCTCGTCGCGGTCGTGCTCGTCGGTCCGGCCCTGGTGCTGGTCTACCGGCTCGACACGAAAGGCCGGCTGGAACCGCTCACCGACGCCGACACCTCGGCCGCGGGGCTGCCGGGGGACGACCAGTGAACGCCGATCACCGATCTCGAACCCGGAGCGTGCTGATGGACCGCTACCCGCCGATCGCCGACCACGGCCCGGTGGGCGACCTCCAGACCGTCGCGCTCGTCTCCGCCAAGGGCGTGATGGACTGGTTCGCCGCGCCCAGGGCCGACTCGCCGAGCATCTTCGCCGCCCTGGACGGGGACCGCCGGCTGTTCGCCGGTCAGGACACCGTCGAGGCGGCCTGGCGGATCGTCGACCCCGTCCTCGGTGACACCGTCCCCGTCCACCCGTACGCCCGCGGCACCTGGGGAGCCGAGGAGGCCGACGCCCCTCCTCCCCGGCGACGACACCTGGCACGACCCGGCAGGCTGAGACGGCTCGTCGGCCCGGCCGGGCCCCCGGACGGCGCACGCGGTCAGCCCTGGCCGGGTGCGCCCTCGGACCGTGCGGAAGCGTGCGGTGCGGGGCCGAGGAGCACGAGCGTGTCCTCGGCGGCCGGAGTGACCTCCTGCGCCTCGGTGACCGGTTCGAGCCGGCCGTCGGCCCGTACGACGAAGAGCAGCTCGTGGCCCGGCGGGAGCGGGTCGGCGGCGGGCCGCACGACGAAGAGCGCACCGTCCTCGTGGCGGGCCTCCAGCGCGCTCCGGACGAGACCGGGTCCGAAGAGGACACCGCTGCCGCCGGTGTACGGGGCGACGATGCCCTCGCCGCCGGGCGCCGGACCGACCCGGTACACCGGGCCGTCGATGCCGTCCTGCACGACCACCGACGCGAGCGCGTTCAGGTCGTCGTCGTCCGTGAGCAGCAACGCGACCGTGACGCCCTCCAGACGCGCCCGCGGGTCGGCGGCCGTGGCCAGGAGCTCCCCCGCGGCCAGCTCGATCCCCGCGTCCCTGATCCGCTCCCGCTCCCGCGGGAGGCCGGCCCACATGAGCACGTCCAGGCCGGCCGCGCCGAGCGACCGGGCGAGGTCGATCACCCAGGGGGCGCCGCCCACCAGCAGGGGCCGCGAGCGCGCCGGCCGGCCGACCCCCAGCCGCACGGCGACCGGCCTGGCGGTCAGCGCGTAGACCAGGACGGTTCCGACGATCACCAGGAACGTGATCGGCAGGATCTTGTCGGCGCCGGACAGACCCTGGTCGACGAGCGACGCGGAGAACGTCGCGGCGGTGGAGGCGGCGACGATGCCCCGGGGCGCCATCCAGCCGATGAAGGCCCGCTCCCCGGGGCCGACGTCCGTCCTCGCCGCCGAGACGAGGGACACCACCGGCCGCACCACCAGGACGAGCGCCGCGACGAGCACCAGCGAGGGGAGCAGCACCGAGGCGACGGCCTTCGGAGCGACCGAGGCCGAGATGGAGATGAACAGGAGACCGATGACGAGCTGGACGACGGTCTCGAAGAAGGGACGGCGCGCCGGCATGTCGAATCCGGGCAGGTTCGCCACGACGATGCCGATGACGATCGCCGCGATGAGCCCGGTGTCGTCCAGGACCATGTCGCAGCCCGCGGACACCGCGACGACCGTGGCCAGTTGCGCGAGCGTCCCGAGCGTCCCGCCGAGCCGCAGCCTGCGCAGCGTCAGCCACAGCAGGCCGACACCGACCAGGCCGCCGGCCAGCCCCACGGCCATGCTCCCGAAGAACGTGCCGAACCGGAAGCCCTGGCTGTCCTCGGACCGGACGATGATGTGGAAGACGACCGCGCCGAGGATGCCCCCGAGGGGGTCGGTGAGGGTCCCTTCCCAGGTCAGGATCCTCCGCACCCGGTCGACCGGCCTGGCGTGGTCGAGCAGCGGGCCGACGACGGTCGGTCCGGAGACCACGAGGATGACGCCGACCATGACCGCCACGGCGAACGGGACGTCGAACAGCGCGGCGACCAGTCCCAGACAGGCTCCCCAGGTGACGGGGATCCCCAGCACGATCAGCCGTGTCACCACACTCCGGGTCTCGCCCTTCAGCTGCTGCGGATCGAGACCCAGCCCCGCGTCGTAGAGGATCACGGCCACGGCGAGCGACACCAGGGCCGTGAAGTCGGGTACCAGACTGTCGGGGCGTACGACGTCGGTGAGTGCCCCGGCCGTGAATCCGACGGGCAGCAGCACGATCAGCGACGGGACGTGCAGCTTGCTCGCCAGGATCTGCGAGCCCACGGCGAGCGCGACGGTCAGACCGACGCCCAGCAGGATCTGGTCCTCGGTCACGGCCTCCCCGCCCCTCCCGGACGCGCGGAGGGCTCCGGCCCGATCCGGTCCCGCACGCTCATCGCGTTCCCGTCCTCCCGGTTTCCGGCACTGCAGGTGACCGAGGGGCCCACACCGGCCTCCCGGGCGCCACGCAATCACCCTGCGCGGGAGACGGCACCTCGAAGGGGCGGGTCTTGCGCCGCCTGACCGACGACATTCCTCCGTCCTGTCGGCGCCGCCGGACCGCCGGACCGCCGGACCGCCGGACCGCCGGACCGCCGGACCGCCGGACCGCCGGACCGCCGGGCGGGCGGACTGGCGGACCGGATACCAACAGGCCCCGGACACAGGGACGTTCGGCCCCATGGCGGCGGCCTTTCGGTATCGGGTGCCCGACGGCGCACGGGACGACAGTGAGACGTGTCGGGCACCCGATACCGAAGACCGGCCGCCACAGGAGGTGGAGATCATGCTCCGCACCGTCACCGTAGGTCTCGACGGCTCGCGCGAGAGCCGGGCCGCCGCCGAATGGGCGGCTCGCGAGGCGAAGCTGCGCGACCTGCCGCTGAGGCTCGTCCACGTGTGGGAGCCGGTGCCGGAGCCGATGGCCCGGGCGTCGCTCCTGGACGCCGACACCCAGCAGCACTGGAGCGAGAGGATCCCCCGGGAAGCCGCCGAGGTGGTCCGGCTGCGCCACCCCGACGTCGAGGTGATCACGGAACAGCTCTCCGGCTACCCCGGCGACGCGCTCGTGAAGGCGGCGGAGAACGCCGAACTGCTCGTCCTCGGCTCCCGCGGTCTCGGCGGGCTGGGCGGCTTCATGGCCGGCTCGGTCGGCCTGTCCGCCGTCGCGCACACCGAGCGCCCCGTCGTGCTGGTCCGCGCGTCCGAGCAGGCCGTCGACGAGCACGAGCCGGACCCCACGGGCGGGCCCTCCACGGCGACGCCCTTCAGGCCGGTCCTGCTCGGGCTCGACGTCAGGCACCCCGACGAGACGCTGATCGGCTTCGCCTTCGACGCCGCCCTGCGGCGGGAGACCTCGCTGCGCGTCCTCCACGCCTGGAACCCGCCGCCCTACTACGCCTTCGGCACCCCCGTGAATCCGCCGCTGCACGAAGCCCTGGCACTGTGCGCCGCGGAGGAACTGGAAAAGGTCCTCGGCCCCTGGCGGACCAGGTTCCCGGACGTGGACGTCGTCGAACTCACCCGGTACGGCAGCCCCGCGCTCCACCTGGTGAAGGCGTCCCACGAGGCATCCCTGGTCGTCGTGGGCCGCAGCACCCGCCGGGTCCCCCTCGGCCTCCACATCGGCCACACGACGCACGCCGTCCTGCACCACGCCACCGTCCCCGTCGCCGTCGTCCCCCACGCCTGACGACCGTCCCCGAGAGGAACAGACCCATGAAGCCGGCAGACGTGCGAGAACCGGTGGGACTCCCCCTGGTCGTCGGCGTGGACGGATCCGAGCCGAGCCTGCGCGCCGCGGACTGGGCGGCCGACGAGGCCGCGCTGCGCGGCGTGCCCCTGCGGATCGTGTACGCCTCCCTCTGGGAACGCTACGAGGGCACGGCACTCGCCGGGGAGCACAGGTCCTCGGAAGAGGTCCGTGCCGAGGACATCGTGGCGGTCGGCCTCCGCCGGGCCCTGAGGCGCCACCCCGACCTGGAGGTCTCCGCCGAGATCCTGGCCGAGGAGCCCGAGTACGCCTTGGTGCGGGAGGGCCGCGACGCCGCAGCGCTGGTCCTCGGCACCCGCGGCCGCAGCGATCTCGTCGAGATGCTGCTCGGCTCCGTCAGCCTCGCGGTGGCCGCGTACGCCGAGTGCCCGGTGATCGTGCTGCGCGGCTGCCACGACAACCAGGTCACGGCCGGTACGCGCCGCGTGGTCGTGGGGGTCGGGGAGACGGGGAAGGACTCGGCGGCGATGCGTTTCGCCGTGGGGGAGGCGGGACTGCGCCGGGCGCCCCTGGACGCCGTACGGGCCTGGCGCTGCCCCGCGCACGAGAGCGTGGACCACCCGCTGCTCACCGGTGAACCCGCCCGGCTGCACGAGGAGCGGGCCCTCACGGTGCTGGACGAGGCGCTGAAGGGAGTGCCGGACGACGTCGACGTGCGCCGCCGCACCGTCGAGGGCCCCGCCCGCCACGTCCTCCTGGAGGCGTCCCGCGACGCGGGTCTGCTGGTGGTCGGGGCCCGGCGCCGGCACGGACGGCTCGGACTCCAGCTCGGCCGGGTCGCCCACGGAGTCCTGCACCACGCCGCCTGCCCGGTCGCCGTGGTCCCCGAGCCGGAGTGAGACGGGACGGCCCCGCGGCCGCCCCGCACCACGGTCCGGCCACGCGACGGGGGCCGGTCGGCGGGGACGACCGGGCCGACCGGCCCAGGGACTGCCCGTACAGCCCATGGGCCCCCTCCCCGCCCGGGCGGACGATCGAAGTACCGACGCATGGAGGAGGCCCGCGATGACGGACGACCTGCTCGAACGGCACCCCGTGCACGCCCTGCTCGCCGACGGCACCACCGTACGCATCCGGCCGGCGCTCCCGGGCGACCACGACCGGCTGCGCGGGTTCTACGAGGAGATGTCGCCGGAGAACCTCCGTCTGAGGTTCTTCTCGATCGGTGAGCGCTCGGCCGTCCAGGCCGCCGACCGGGCCTGCGCCCCCGTCCGGCCGGGCTACCGCGCCCTGCTGGCCGAGGCTGACGGCAGGGTGATCGGGCTGGCCGAGTACGACACGGGCGGGGAGGACGGCGCCGCGAGGGGAGAGGGCCGCACCGCGACAGGGACGGGAGACACACGGAGGGCGAACGGCGCCACGAAGGAGGCGGACATCTCCATCGCCGTCGCCGACGGCCTCCACCACCGGGGCGTGGGCACCCTGCTCGTCGAGCACCTCGTCTCGTCCGCCCGGTCCGAGGGGATCGCCACCTTCACCGCCGACGCCCTCAGCGAGAACCACGCCGTGCTCCGGCTCTTCGCCGACCTCGGGCTGCGCACCACCCGCCGCTTCGAGGGCCCCGAAGTGCGCTGCACCATCCACCTCGACCAGGACAACGCCTACCTGGCCGCGGTCGAGGCCCGCGGCCGCGCCGCCGACGTGGCCAGTCTGCTGCCCCTGCTGCGGCCCTCCGTGGTCGCCGTGGCCGGGGCGGGACGCACACCGGGATCGGTGGGCCGGGCCGTCCTGCACCGTCTGCGCACGGGCGGCTTCACCGGCCGTCTCCTCGCCGTGAACCCCGGCGTCACCTCGGTGCTCCGGGTGCCGTCCTACCCGTCGGTCACGGCCCTGCCGATGACGCCCGATCTCGTGGTCGTGGCCGTACCGCCCGCCGCGGTGCCCGCCGTCGCCGAGGAGTGCGGGAGGTCCGGGGTCCGCGCGCTCGTCGTGGTCACCGCCGGCCTCGACCCCACCCAGGCCCGGGCCCTGCTGACCGCCTGCCGCACCCACGGCATGCGGCTCGTCGGGCCCAACTGCCTCGGCGTCGCCAACACCGCCCCGGACCTGAACCTCGACGCGACCTTCGCCGCCGAGCACCCGCGCCCCGGCACCGCGGGCATCGCCGTCCAGTCCGGCGGCGTCGGCATCGCCCTGCTCGACGGCCTGTCCCGGCTCGGCATCGGCGTGTCGTCCTTCGCGTCCCTGGGCGACAAGTTCGACGTCAGCGGCAACGACATGCTCCAGTGGTGGGAGAGCGACGGCCGCACCGACCTCGCCCTGCTGCACCTGGAGTCCTTCGGCAACCCGCGCGCCTTCTCCCGTACCGCCCGGCGCGTGACCCGCCGCATCCCGGTGCTGACCGTCGACGCCGGCCGCACCGAGGCCGGCCGCAAGGCCGCCGCCTCCCACACGGCCGCCGCCGCCACCCGCACCATGACCCGCCGGGCGCTGTTCACCCAGGCGGGCGTCACCGCGACCCGCTCGGTCGGCGAACTCCTGGAAACCGCGGCCCTCCTCCATTCCCAGCCGCTGCCGGAAGGCCCCCGCGTCGCCGTCGTCACCAACGCGGGCGGCGCCGGAGTGCTCACCGCGGACGCCTGTGCCGAGGCCGGGCTCGTCCTTCCCCCCTTGACCCCCGCGACGACCGACGCACTCCGCGCCGTGCTGCCGGACGGCGCCGCCGTCGGCAACCCCGTCGACACCACCGCCGCGGTGTCCGAGGAACAGCTCACCGACTGCGTCGACCGCCTCACCCGGTGCTCCGGCGTCGACGCCGTCGTCGTGGCCCTGGTCCCCACCGCGGTCGCCGCGGCCACCGGCGACGACCTGGTCCGCGCCCTCACCACGGCTCCCGGACGAAGGGCACGCCCCGTCATCGCCGTACGTCTGGAACAGGACCGGCCGGTCCTGCTGCTGCCCGCCGCCGACGGCGGCACCGTCCCCTCGTACGCCGAACCGCAGGCCGCGGCCCGCGCCCTGGCCCACGCCGCCCGGCGCGCCGCCTGGCTCGCCCGGCCGGCCGGAACCGTCCCCGGCCTGGACGGCGTCGAGTCCGAGCGGGCCCGCACGGTCGTCGAGGAGTACCTCGCCTTCAACCCCGACGGCGGCTGGCTCGACCCGCGCACCTGCGCCGAACTGCTCACCTGCTACGACGTCCCGCAGATCCCGTGGGCCTGGGCCGACTGCGAGGACGACGCCGTGCTCGCCGCCGACCGGCTGCGCGGCTTCGACGGCAGGGTCGTCATGAAGGCCCACTGGCCCGGCCTCCTGCACAAGACCCAGCAGCGGGCCGTCCACCTGGACCTGCGCGGCGACGCCCAGGTCCGCGCCGCGTTCCGCGACCTGGAGACCCGCTTCGCCGGCCTCATGACCGGCGTCGTCCTGCAGCCCCTCGCCGACCGGGGCACCGAACTCCTCGCGGGCGTCGTCCAGGACGAGGTCTTCGGCCCGCTCGTCCTGTTCGGACTCGGCGGTACGGCAACCGAGGTGCTCGCCGACCACACCGCCCGGCTCGCCCCGCTCACCGACCGGGACGTGCACGAACTGATCACCTCGCCGCGGTGCGCCCCGCTGCTGCTGGGCGCCGACGGACACACCCCCGTCGACCTCGAAGGGCTGGAGCGGCTGCTCCTGCGGCTGTCCCGGATGGCGGCGGACCTGCCGCAGCTCGCCGAGGCCGATCTCAACCCCGTCCTGGCCGCACCGGGCGGCATCACCGTGCTCGACGCGCGGGTACGACTGCTGCCCCGCCGCCCCCAGGACCCCTACCTGCGCAGACTGCGCTGAGGAGGAACAGCCGTGCGATACGACAAGACCGGTTCCGTGATGACGACGGACGTCGTCCGCGCCGAGTACGGCACGCCGTTCAAGGAGGTGGCACGGCTGCTCGCCGCCCACCGGATCAGCGGACTCCCGGTGGTGGACGAGGACGACAAGGTCATCGGTGTCCTGTCGGAGACGGACCTGATGATGCGCCATGCCACCATGCCGGATCCGTACGAGCCGGACCGTCGCACGAGGTTCGTCGGCCTGACGCCCGGCGCCCGGCGTCAGGCCGCCAAGAACAGGGCCCGTACCGCCGGTGGACTGATGACCGTACCGCCCGTCACCGTGCACGCCGACGACACCGTCGTCCAGGCAGCCCGCACCATGGCCCGGAAGCACGTGGACCGGCTCCCCGTCCTCGACGGGGAGGACCGGCTCGTCGGGATCGTCACCCGTGGTGATCTCCTGCGGGTCTTCCTGCGGCCGGACGAGGAGATACGGCACGAGGTGATCGACGAGGTGCTGGTTCGCTCGCTGTGGCTGTCGCCGCGCAGCGTCGATGTCTTCGTGGCCGACGGCGTCGTCACCCTCACCGGGGACATGGACCGCAGGAGCGAGACCGAGATCGTGGTGTCCATGACCCGTCGGATCGACGGTGTGGTCGACGTCGTGTCCGACCTCACCTACCGGCTGGACGACGCGAACCTGCGTCCCGACGACCGGACACCGCACGGCGTGACCGAGGACCGGCTGCGCCGACTGTGAGAGAAGGAGGCGGACCGTCATGACCGACACCGTGCTGGTCACCTACGGAACGACGAACGGATCCACGGCGGAGATCGCCGAAGCGGTCGCCGACACCCTGCGCGAGGGCGGTCTGACCGCGCGGGCCCTTCCGGCCCGGTCCGTGACGAGCGTGGCCCCCTACGACGCCGTCGTGGTCGGCGGCGGGCTGTACGCGGGCCGCTGGCACAAGGACGCGCGGTGGTTCGTCCGCCGGCACCGCGCACAGCTCGCGCACACTCCGGTGTGGCTGTTCAGCAGCGGCCCCCTCGACTCCTCCGCCGCCGACCGGGACATCCCGCCCGTGCGCGGCGTGCGGCGGACCATGGACCGGCTGGACGCCCGGGGACACGTCACCTTCGGCGGATGCCTGAAGGAAGGAGCCGAAGGACGGATCGCCAAGATGATCGTCAGCTCCGGCAAGGGCGGGGACTTCCGGGACTTCGACGCCGTCGAGAAATGGGCGAAGGGCATCGCGGACTCCCTGAACCAGCGTGACCACGCCTGAGTCAGGCCCGGTCACGCCGCTCGGCTCACGTGTGGTCGCTCGACGGTGACGACCGGGACCGTACGGCGGGTTCCGCGGCCTTACGGGAGAACGGCCGGGCGGCCCCTGCCTCAGGGGCCGCCCGGTTCTCGTGCCGCGCGAAGGACCGCTTCCTCACGGGCTCACGGGGTCCTGGACGGCTCCGCCACGGTCCTGGACGGTTCCGCCGCGCCACGGCGGGGCCTTCGTGCCGCGGCTGTCGTCCCGGACGTGGGCGGCCCTGTCGGTCTGGCGGCGCAGCCGGTCCTGGAGCCGGTCGACGAGTTCGGTGCCCGTCGCCTCCTCGGCCAGCGCGACGATCTGACGCCGTCCGACGCGCAGGTCCGCCGTGGCCGACCACGGGTGGCCGGCGTGGTGGGCCGCCGCCAGGACGATGCGGACCTCTCCGGTGACGGCGGGCAGTCCCGGCCGGCCGAGGACGGCATCGATCTTCGTACGGGCGTACGCCAGGGTGTCCTCGTCCACGGAGCCGTCGTGGCGCAGCCGGACCGCCGGGGTCTGCCGCGTGCTGTCGGTGGTCATGGGGGTCCTTCCTTCGGACGGAACGGAATGGGGGAGGTCGGGCCGCGGTACCGGACGGTCACAGGGCGGGCCGAAGACCTCGGAGGGTGGTGCGAGAGGTGAGGAGCCGGGGCCGGTCAGTCGGAGGGGACGGCGGTGGTGTCGTCCGCCTCGCGGCCGTAGTAGGCCGTGCGCATGAGCTCCTGCATGTCGTCGAGCATCGGCATCCGGGGGTTGGCGGGCGCGCACTGGTCCTCGTAGGCGTTCAGGGCCTGCTGGGGCAGCGAGTCCAGGAAGGCGTGCTCGTCGACGCCGAGCGCCCGGAACGTCGGCTCGATGCCGACGCGGTCCCGGAGCCGTTCCACGGCCGCCGCGAGGGACTCGACGCCCTCGGCCGGGGTGGTGGCGGGCAGGCCGAGCGTGCGGGCGATGTCCTGGAAACGTTCGGGGGCCTGGTAGTTCTCGTACTTGGGCCAGCCGGTGAGCTTCGTCGGGACGGTGCCGTTGTAGCGGATGACGTGCGGGAGCAGGACGGCGTTGGTGCGGCCGTGCGCGATGTGGAACGTGGCGCCCAGCGTGTGGGACATGGCGTGGACGATGCCGAGGAAGGCGTTGCCGAAGGCCATGCCGGCGATGGTGCCCGCGTTGTGCATCTTCTCCTGTGCCCGCTCGCTGGCCGCGCGGTCGTTGACGGCCGCCTCGATGTTCTCGAAGATCATCCGGATCGCGTGCAGGGCGAGGCCGTCGGTGAAGTCGTTGGCGTAGACGGATACGTAGGACTCGATGGCGTGGGTGAGGGCGTCGAACCCGCTGTCGGCGGCCAGGGTCGGGGGCAGGGCCTTGGTGAGCAGCGGGTCGACGATCGCCACGCTGGGCGTGAGCGCGTAGTCGGCCAGCGGGTACTTCTTGCCGGTCGCCGGGTCGGAGATGACGGCGAACGGGGTCACCTCGGCCCCGGTCCCCGAGGTCGTCGGGACGCACACGAGCCGGGCCAGCTTGCCGAGGACCGGGAAGCGGAAGGCGCGCTTGCGGATGTCGGAGAACTTGTGCCGCATGTCGGCGAAGTCGACGTCCTTGCCCTCGGCCTGCTGTTCGTAGAGCAGCCACATCACCTTGGCCGCGTCCATGGGGGAGCCGCCGCCGAGGGCGATGATGGTGTCCGGGCGGAAGTCGCCCATCAGCCGGGCGCCGCGCCGCACGGAGTCGATGCTGGGTTCGGGCTCGACGTTGTCGATGACCTGGACGGTGACCGGCTCCCGGCGCCGGCGCAGGACGTTCTGGACCCGGTCGACGAGTCCGAGGCGGGTCATCGTCGCGTCGGTGACGACCGTGACGCGGTGGACGTCCGGCATCGAGGCGAGGTAGCGGATGGACTGGGGCTCGAAGTAGATCTTGGGCGGCACCTTGAACCACTGGAGGTTGTTGCGGCGCACGGAGACGCGCTTGACGTTGAGCAGTTGGGCGGCCGAGACGTTGTTCGACACAGACGTGCTCCCCCACGATCCGCAGCCCAGGGTCAGCGAGGGCAGCAGGCTGTTGTAGATGCCTCCGATGGCGCCCTGCGAGGACGGGGCGTTGACGATGATCCGTACGGTCTTCATCCGGCGGCCGTACGCCTCGGCGAGTTCGGGGTCGCCGGTGTGGATGACGGCGCTGTGGCCCTGGCCGTGGAAGGCGACCATGTCGGCGGCCAGGTCGAAACCCTGCTCCGCTGATCCGGCCCGCAGGACGGCGAGGACCGGGCAGAGCTTCTCGCGGGTGAGGGGTTCCTGCGGGCCGACCGAGCCGGCCTCGACGAGGATCAGCGAGGTGTTCGGGGGCACGGAGAATCCGGCCTGTTCGGCGATCCACGCCGGACTCCGTCCGACGGCGGCGGAGTTGACCTTCGGCTCGCAGCCCGCTCCCGCCGCGCCGGCCGGGAACAGGAACGCCTCCAGCTTCGCCTTCTCCTCGGCGGTGGCCACATGGGCGTGCAGTCCGCGGAACTCCGAGAGGACCGCGTCATGGATCTCCTCGTCCAGGATGACGGCCTGTTCGGAGGCGCAGATCATGCCGTTGTCGAACGACTTGGACAGCACCAGGTCGTTGACGGCCCGGCGGACGTCGGCGCTCCGGTGGACGTAGGCGGGCACGTTGCCCGCACCCACGCCCAGAGCGGGCTTGCCGGCCGAGTAGGCGGCCCTGACCATGGCGTTGCCGCCGGTGGCGAGGATCAGGGAGACACCGGGGTGGCGCATCAGGGTGCCGGTCGCCTCGACGGACGGGCTCTCGATCCACTGCACGCAGTGCTCCGGCGCCCCCGCCGCGACGGCCGCGTCGCGCACGATGCGGGCGGCCTCCGAACTGCAGCGCTGGGCCGAGGGGTGGAAGGCGAACACGATCGGGTTGCGGGTCTTCAGCGCCATGAGCGCCTTGAAGATCGTGGTCGAGGTGGGGTTGGTGACGGGCGTGACCGCGCACACCACCCCGACGGGCTCGGCCACCTCGGTCATGTCGTCGATGTCGTCGCGGGCGATGACGCCCACGGTCTTCATGGGGCCCATGCTGTGCGTGACGTACTCGCACGCGAACATGTTCTTGGCGGCCTTGTCCTCGAAGACCCCGCGGCCGGTCTCCTCCACCGCGAGGCGCGCCAGCGCGGTGTGCTGGTCGAGGGCCGCGACCGAGGCCTTCTTCACGATGTGGTCGACCTGTTCCTGGTCGAGTGCCTCGTAGTGCGCGAGCGCCTTGAGCGCGTTCTCCACCAGGTGGTCCACCGCGAGGGCGGTGTCGGACGGGGTGCTCGCGGGGGCGGTGGCGGTGGTCGCGGTGCGGTCGTCGTGGCGGGTCATGGGGCGAGCCTCCGGGGTCGGGTGAGGAACGCAACGCGGGTGGGGCGCTGGGGTGGAGCGGTGCTCCGGGGGCCGTGGTCCGGTCCCCGTCGCAGCATCAGCTTCTCCCGGCGGAGGCGTCCGCGAGCAGGTCCCGATGGGTCCTCGCCGGGGGCCGATCGGCCCCGAAGCGCCGGGAAGGGAGGGCCTGTTGACGGCACCGGCCCTGGCGCGCTCCCAGCACGCCCGCTCACCGGACCGGGACCGTCCGGCACGCCCGCTCACCGGACCGGGACCGTCCGACGTGCCCGTTCGCCGACTCGGGATCCGGTCGACAGGTCTGTCGACCGGATCCCGGTCCGCCGGTGTTCCCCAGGGACGGAAGGTCCGTGACGGACCGTCACCTCACCTCTGACGGAAGGCGTACGACCCCACGGAACCCCTGGCTCACCTGCTGTCGCTCGTCCCCGTCCCGGGGAGCGCGGCGCGCCCGGCCTCCAGACGCGCCACGGGGACGCGGAACGGCGAACAGGACACGTAGTCCAGACCGGCCGCGTGGAAGAAGTGCACGGACTCGGGGTCCCCGCCGTGCTCCCCGCAGACACCGATCTTCAGCCCGGGCCGCGTGGCACGGCCCTCGTCCACGGCGATGCGGACCAGCCGGCCCACTCCGTCGCGGTCGATCGTCTCGAACGGCGAGGTGGCGAAGATGCCCTTGTCGAGGTAGGCGGAGAAGAACTCCGCCTCGACGTCGTCGCGGGAGAAGCCCCAGGTCGTCTGGGTGAGGTCGTTGGTGCCGAAGGAGAAGAACTCCGCCTCCTCGGCGATGCGGCCGGCCGTGAGCGCGGCACGCGGGAGCTCGATCATGGTGCCGACCGGGAGCCGTACGGGGATGCCCGACTCCTCGGAGACCTCGGCCAGGACGCGTTCCACCTCGGCCCGCTCGATGCGCAGTTCCTCGACGGCGCCCACCAGCGGCACCATGATCTCCGCCCTGGGCCGGCCGCCGGCCCGCGTGCGCTCCACGACCGCCTCGGCGATCGCGCGGACCTGCATGGCCACCAGCCCCGGGACGACGAGGCCGAGGCGCACGCCGCGCAGCCCGAGCATCGGGTTCTCCTCGTGCATGCGGTTCACCGCGTCGAGCAGATCGGTCTCGTGCGCCTCCGGGCGCTCGCCCCGGGCCTCGGCGGCGGCGATCCGCACGGCGAGGCCGGTGCGGTCGGGCAGGAACTCGTGCAGCGGCGGATCGATGAGCCGGATGGTGACCGGCAGACCGTCCATCGCCTCCAGGATGCCGCTGAAGTCCCGCCGCTGCAGGGGCAGCAGCGCGGCCAGAGCCCGCTCGCGCTCGGCCTCGTCCGAGGCCAGGATCATCGCCTCGACCAGCTTGCGGCGCTCGCCGAGGAACATGTGCTCGGTGCGGCACAGGCCGATGCCCTGGGCGCCGAACCGCCGGGCGCGGGCCGCGTCCTCGGGGTTGTCGGCGTTCGCCCGCACCTCGAGACGCCGTACGCCGTCCGCCCGCTCCAAGGCGCCCGCGACGGCTTCGACCAGCGTCTCGGACCGCTCGCCCGTCTCGAAGTACCGCATCACCGCGGAGTCGACCAGCGGGGCGGCGCCCAGGTACACGGCACCCTCCGAACCGTCGACGGAGACGACCGTGCCCTCCTCGACGACGGTGGACCCCACGGTGAACCGGCGCGCCCCGGTGTCCACGGTGATCTCCTCGGCCCCGCACACGCACACCCTGCCCATGCCCCGGGCGACGACGGCCGCGTGGCTGGTCTTGCCGCCGCGGCTGGTCAGCACCGCCTGCGCGGCGATCATGCCGGGCAGATCGTCCGGTGTGGTCTCCTGACGGACCAGGACGACCTTCTCGCCCGCCGCGGACCGGCGTACCGCCTCCGCCGAGTCGAACACCGCGGCGCCCACGGCCGCGCCCGGCGAGGCGGGCAGACCGTGCGCGAGGGCGTCGCCGACGGCCGAGGTGTCGAAGCGGGGGAACATCAGCCGCGCGAGACCTTCCCCGCCGACCCGGGCCAGACTCTCGTCCGGGGTGATCAGGCCCTCCTCCGCCAGCTCCGTGGCGATGGCGAACGCGGCCTCGGCGGTGCGCTTGCCGACCCGGGTCTGCAGCATCCACAGCCGGCCGCGCTCGATCGTGAACTCGATGTCGCACAGATCCCGGTAGTGCGTCTCCAAGGTCTTCATGTGCGAGCGGAGCGCGTCGAACGACGCCGGATCCATGTCCGCGAGAGCGGTCAGCGGGACGGTGTTGCGGATGCCCGCGACGACGTCCTCCCCCTGCGCGTTCGCGAGGTAGTCGCCGTACAGGCCGGGCCGTCCCGTGGCGGGGTCCCGGGTGAAGGCGACGCCACTGCCGGAATCGGCGCCGAGGTTGCCGAAGACCATGGTCTGCACGTTGACCGCGGTGCCCAGGTCGTCGGGGATGTGCTCTCGGCGGCGGTAGATCCGCGCGCGCTCGCCGTTCCAGGACTCGAACACGGCGAGCACCGCCCGCCGCAGCTGCTCGGCCGGGGACTGCGGGAAGTACTCACCGGTCTCCTGGCGCACGAGATCCTGGTACGCCTCGACGAGCCCGGCCAGGTCCGCCGCCGTCAGGTCCAGGTCGCCCGCCGCGCCCCGTTCCCGCTTCAGGCCGGCCAGGACGTCCTCGAAGAGGGAGCCGTCGACGCCCATGACCGTGCTGCCGAACATCTGGACGAGCCGGCGGTAGGAGTCCCAGGCGAAACGGTCGTTGCCGGAGACCTTCGCCAGACCGAGCACGGACTCGTCGTTGAGACCGACGTCGAGGATCGTCTCCATCATGCCGGGCATGGAGAAGCGCGCCCCGGAGCGCACCGACAGCAGCAGCGGATCGTCCGGCTGCCCCAGCCGCCGTCCCGCCGCCTCCTCCAGGACCGTCAGGTGGTCGGAGACCTCCCGGATCAGACCGGCCGGCTCGGTGCCGTCGGCGAGGAAGGCCCGGCAGGCGTCCGTGGTCACGGTGAAGCCCGGCGGGACGGGCAGCCCCAGCCGGGTCATCTCGGCCAGGTTGGCTCCCTTGCCGCCCAGCAGACCGGCCAGGTCACGGCCGCCCTCCGCGAAGTCGTACACGTAACGGACCATGACGCCGGCCTCCTGTGTCGGGTTTCGGGCTGGAACACGTCTCCAGGCTCGACCGGTGCGTACGCGAGGAGCAGGTGCTGTCGGGCCCCTTCACGGGGCCGGTCGGCCCACCTGCGCGCGAGTGCCCGGAAAGCGGCCCGCGGCCCACTCCTACCGTGACACAGGACGCCCTTCCCGGCCGGAGGGGACCGTACGGCCGGTCGGCGCCGTGCCGAGCGGGAAAGGGGCCGTCCGGGACGGGAAGGCGGGACCAACGGCCCCCGGCGGGGATGTTCGGCCACTGAACACGGTCGCCGCCACCGCGAAAGAATCGTGTCAGGACCGGATCACGCGAAGCGACCCGCGGAAGGAGTGCGGCCATGCCCAGGACCCCGGGAGACAGCGCGGGGGCGCCTTTCGGGCCGACGCTCCCGCGCCGGGCGCACACCAACGAGGTCATCCCGGAGGACTGAGGCATGCGTATCGTCATCGCTCTCGGCGGCAACGCCCTGCTGCGCCGCGGAGACCGGCCCGACGCGGCGGTCCAGGCGGCCAACATCGACCGCGTCGTCAACGCGATCGCCGCCCTCGCCCGCGACCACGAGATCGTCGTCACCCACGGCAACGGCCCCCAGATCGGCCTGCTCGCCACCGAGAGCGCCGCCGATCCGTCCCTGAGCGCCCCCTACCCGCTCGACCTGCTAGGCGCGCAGACCCAGGGCATGATCGGCTCCCTGCTCGCGCGCGGTCTGCACGACGCCCTGCCGGGACGCCGGACGGCCGCGCTGGTCACGCACACCGTCGTCCGGTCCGACGACCCGGCCTTCGAGCACCCCACGAAGTTCGTCGGCCAGGTGTATCCCCACGACATGGCGGCCGCGCTCGCCCGCAGACGCGGCTGGCACGTCGCCGCCGACGCCACCGGCTGGCGCCGCGTCGTCCCCTCACCGGCGCCCGAACGGATCCTGGAGACCGAGACCGTCCACGAACTCCTCGACGGCGGCTCGATCGTCGTCTGCGCGGGCGGCGGAGGCGTACCCGTCACCGCCGACCCCGACACCGGCGCGCTCACCGGGGTGGAGGCCGTCGTCGACAAGGACCTCACGGCCGCCCTGCTCGCCGAGGACGTGAAGGCCGACTTCCTGCTCATCCTCACCGACGTGCCCTGCGTCTACACCGGCTACGGCACTCCCGGCCAGGAGCCCGTCCTCGGCGCCACCCCCGTCGAACTGCGCCGCGGCGGCTTCCCCGAGGGCTCGATGGGCCCCAAGACGGAGGCGGCGGCCCGGTTCGTCGAACGCACCGGGGGACTGGCCGCGATCGGCGCCCTGGACGCGGCGTACGAGATCGTCCACGGGACCTCGGGCACACTCGTCCGCCCCGACCTGCCCGTCTTCTGAGCATCCCGCGTCCACGGCGCACGCCCCTCACACCCCCGGAAGCTCATTTCTGGCGGTACGGCGACGGGTCCCCCACCGTAGGAACCAGAGCCGGACCGGTCAGGCGGGCGGGCGACGGACGAGGAGAGGCGAGACGCATGGACGAGGATGTCTCCGAGCGGCGGGTGGTGGTGGGGATCGACGGGTCGCCGTCCTCGTACGAGGCCCTGCGCTGGGCGCTGCACTACGCGGGCCTGATCGGGGGCGTCGTGGACGCGGTCGCGGTGTGGGACCTGCCGGGCCTGTACGGATGGTCGGGTCCTGTCGTGGACATGGACGTCGACGAGGAGGAGTCACGAAGGCGCATGCAGGCCGAGATGGCCGAAGTGCTGGGTCCCGGCGCGACGGACTCGGTCCGCACCCACCTGGTGCACGGCAACACCAGCGGCGTGCTGCTGCGGGCCGCCGAGGGAGCCGAGGTCCTGGTGGTGGGCAGCCGGGGCAGGGGCGGGTTCGCGAGCGCCCTGCTCGGGTCCGTCAGCCAGCACGTGGCGCAGCACGCGACCTGCCCGGTCGTGATCGTACGTACCACGAAGGAGTGACCCGGGCCGCGAGGCCGCGGTGACACGGCCGGGGGAAGGCGTCAGAGGACGTCGAGCACCTCGGCCACCGGCCGCCGTGGGCTCGCCTGGCCCTCGGGACCGTAGCCGAGCCGGATCACCATCTGCACGTTCGCCATGGCGGAGACGGGGTCTCGGACGGCCCACCGGGTGTCCGGCCACTGCAGCGGCTGGGACGTGAGGGAGGCGACCAGTCCGTCCGCGGTCGCCCGGAGCAGGACCCGCTCCATCGCCTGACCGGCACGCAGCCAGTCCACGGGCTCGTCACGGGCCGTTCCGAGCAGGGCGATGTTCGGGTTCTCCTCGAAGTGCGCCCAGCCCCGCCCGGGCACCGGACGGCCGGCGGCGAAGTCGCGCACGGGGACCGACGTGCCGCGTTGCCGCGGTCCGAACGCCTCGCCCGGGATACCGTCCGCCGCCCCGTCGGCGGCCGTCGGCTCCGTGTGCGTCCAGCGGACCGTCTCCTCGTGCACCTCGGGGTCGAGCGCTTCCGTGCCCTCGGCGTCCTGGACCAGTTCGAGGACCGACCGCACGTGCCAGGCGTCGGGGAAGAACAGGTCCGCGCCCTCGAGCCGGGCCGCCTCGGACAGCCGTTCCCTGGTGGTGGCGGGGACCTCCTCGTCACGGTAGGGAAAGCGGCTGGAGTGGCGGCGCGGGATGGCGGGGGCCAGCCGGGCGAGTGCGCCGTCGGCCGGCTCCGCGCCGGACAGACGCACCTCGGCGAGGAACTCGGCGGAGGCGGGATCGGGCAGCAGCCGGACGTCCGACGCCAGCCCGGCCGCCGCGGCGGCCACGCGCAGGTTGAACAACGCGGCCCCGCACCCCAGGAGCAGGCCGCGGTTGTCCGGATCGGTGTGCGGGAGCGCGCGCTCCAGGTCGGCGTACAGCCGTACGACGCCCGTGTCCCGCAGACAGCGGAACGCCCAGGGCTGCGCGTTGTGCAGCGAGGGCGCGGCGGTGGCGTCCGCTACGAGCGCCTTGATGGTGTTCACATCAAGCGGTTCTGCGTTCACGGTGCTTTCCTTCCGCGCGACTCCTCGTTCCGTCCCTTCGACCATGGTGGAGGGCGGGTCGCCTCCTGGCCTGCGGTGGCGTGGAGAAGTGCCGCCGCCGATTCCATGGAAGGCCTCCGGAGCGCCGGTCGGCAGGGCCATTGGTCCCGGAAGCGGGGACCGGCCGACCCTCCCTGCGCGCCGGGACCGGTCGGCCGGTGCCGGTGCGCGAGCGGACGGTCATGTTCTCTTCGGTCCGGCCTCCGTCCGCGGGAGGAGTTCGCCCACGAGCGCGGCGACCTGTTCCACCTCGATGAGGAAGCCGTCGTGGCCGTGGGGCGAATCGATCAGCCGGAGACCGTCCGCGGTGGAGATGCCCGCCGCCAGTTCCGCCTGCTGGGCCGGCGGGTAGAGGCGGTCGGAGCCGACCCCGGCCACGAGGGTGCGGGCGGTCACCCGGCGCAGGGCCGCGCGCACGCCCCCTCGGCCCCGGCCGATGTCGTGGCTGTTCATGGCCTCCGACAGCACGACGTAGCTGCCCGCGTCGAAGCGGTTCACCAGCTTGGCGGCGTGATGGCCGAGGTAGGACTCGACCTGGTACCGGCCGCCGCTCCAGGGGTCCTCCGCGCCCTGGGGCTCACGGCCGAACCGGACGTGGAGTTCCGGCTCGCTGCGGTAGGTGACGTGGGCGATCCGCCGGGCCAGCCCGAGTCCGGCGTGCGGGCCGCCGCCGGTCTCGTGGTAATGGCCGCCGAGCCAGTTCCGGTCGGAGCGGATGGCGTGCAGCTGGATGCCGGCCCAGGCGATCTGTTCGGCGCTCGCCGACGCGGCCGTGGCGAGCAGCAGGAGCGCACCGGTGCGCCCGGGACGCGACACGGCCCATTCCAGGGCCCTCATCCCGCCCATCGAACCGCCGATCACCAGGGCCCAGCGCTCGATGCCGAGGGCGTCGGCCAGGCCGGCCTCGGCCGCCACCTGGTCCCGCTGTGTCAGGAAGGGGAAGTCACCGCCCCAGCGGCGCCCGCCGGGCCCGGGCGACGACGGCCCGGTACTGCCCTGGCAGCCGCCGAGGACGTTCGGGGCCACGACGAACCAGCGTTCCGGGTCCAGGGCGCGTCCCGGTCCGACGAGGCCGTCCCACCAGCCGGGGGTGGGGTGCCCAGGCCCCGCCGGACCGGCGACGTGACTGTCGCCGGTGAGGGCGTGCAGGACGAGGACGGCGTTGGAGGCGTCCGGCGCGAGCCGCCCCCACGTCTCGAACGCGATCCGCACGCCCGGCAGTTCACCGCCCGCCTCCAGCGGAAGGGGCGTCTCGTGGCTGTACCACTGACGACGTCCCGGCGGGTCCCCCTCCCGCCAGGCCCCGGTGGCCGGCGGGAGGGATTCCTGATGGAGCGTCAATATGGTGTTCAAGAGGCTTCCTTGGCCGCCCGGAAGCCCGCCTCCAGGTCCGCCTTGAGGTCGGCGAGGTTCTCGATGCCGACCGACAGGCGCACCAGGCCGGGCGAGGCGCCGGTCGCCGCCAACTGCTCGTCGTCCAGCTGGCTGTGGGTGGTGGACGCGGGATGGATGATCAGGCTGCGTACGTCGCCGATGTTGGCGAGGTGGCTGAACAGCTCGACCGCGTCCACGAACCGCTTGCCCGCCTCCACCCCGTCCCGCAGCTCGAAGGAGACGACGGCACCGGCGCCGCGCGGCAGGTACTTGAGCCCCGCGTCGTACCACCTGCTGGACTCCAGTCCCGGGTAGTGGACGGCGGCGACCTCGTCACGCCCCTCCAGCCACTCGGCCAGTGCCCGGGCGTTCGCGGAGTGCCGCTCGATGCGCAGGCTCAGCGTCTCCACGCCCTGCAGCAGCAGGAACGCGGAGTGCGGGGAGAGCGCCGGACCGAGGTCGCGCAGGAGCTGCACCCGCAGCTTGACCGCGAAGGCGCCCGGGCCGAGGGCCGGCCAGTACCGGAGGCCGTGGTAGCTCGGGTCCGGCTCGGTGAAGTCCGGGAACCGGTCCGCGTGCGCGCCGAAGTCGAAGGTGCCGCCGTCGACGACCACACCCGCGATCGTGTTGCCGTGCCCGCCCAGGAACTTCGTCGCCGAGTGCACGACGACGTCCGCGCCGTGCTCGAGGGGCCGCAGCAGATAGGGGGTCGGGACCGTGTTGTCCACGATCAGCGGCACGCCCCCGGCGTGGGCGACGTCCGCGACGGCCCGTACGTCCAGCACGTTGCCGCGGGGATTGCCCAGCGTCTCGGCGAACAGGGCCTTGGTGTTCGGCCGGATCGCCGCCCGCCAGGCGTCGACGTCGTCGGGGTCGTCCACCTTGCTTCGGGCAGGGTGCCCGGTCCTTCGGGGCCGGGGTGAATGCCCGCCTCCTGCGGAGCGGGGCAGGGGAAGCCGAATCGCCGCCAGGGCGGTTCGGCTTCTCGGTAGAGACGGTGGCGAGGCCGGCTTCGAGCGGGTGCGGCAACTCGGAGTCGACGGTGGCCGGCTGGCTGGTGGTCGGTTGGGTTGGTGGCCGGGGTGGTCACTCGCACGGGTGATGTCGGTCGATGGCGTGGGCGGTCGGGGAACGCGTTGGCTAGGTTCACGGTCATGGCACGGTTTCGGATGTACCCGACGGGCGAGCAGGCGGGCGTGATGTTCGGCCACTGCGCGCACGCCCGGTATGTGTGGAACCTGGCCGTCGAGCAGCACGCGCACTGGTACAAGGGCCGCGGGGCGGCGCCCGGTTTTGCCGAGCAGTGCCGTCAGCTCACCGAGGCCCGGCGTGACAACGCATGGCTGGCCTCGGGCAACGCGGATGTGCAGCAGCAGGCGCTGAGGGATTTCGCCACGGCGAAGAACGCCGTGTTCGCCTCCGGTTTCGGTGAGCCGACCTGGCGCAGGAAGCATGTGCACGAGGGCTTCCGTGTCATCGGCACCGACCGCGTCGGGGAGTTCGAGGCGGACGGCTCGCCGAAGCTGAACGCGAAGACCGGTAAGCAGGTCATGGGCCGCTCGGTCGTGGTGCACAAGCTCAACCGCAGGTGGGCGCGGGTGAAGGTGCCCGGCTGCGGCTGGGTCCGCTTCCGGCTCAGCCGCAACGGCAAGGGCTCTGGGCTGCCGAAGGCGAAGACGTTCCGCGTCACCTTCCGCAACAACCAGTGGCACATCGCCTTCGCCGTCATCCCTGTACCGATCGAGGGGCCCGGCACGGGTGAGGTCATCGGCATCGACCGGGGCGTGGCCATCACCGCCGCCCTCTCCGACGGGCGGAAACTGAACTGCCCGCAGCTGACCGTCAGGGAACGCGCCCGGATCCGCAAACATCAGCGCCGGGCCGCCCGCGCGCCCAAGGGAAGCGAGCGCAAGAGCGCCGAGTACGCGAAGGCGGCCCGTATCAAGGCCCGTGAGGCGGACCGGCGCAGGGACTGGTGCGAGAAGACCAGCACGATGCTCGCCCGCACCTGTGACCTGGTGCGGTTCGAGAAACTGAACATCAAGAACATGACCCGCTCGGCCAGGGGCACCGTGGCGGAACCCGGCCGGAAGGTCGCCCAGAAGGCCGGGCTGAACCGGGCGATCCTCGCCCAGGGCTGGGGCCTGCTGCGGCGACGCACCGGGCACAAGGCCCCGGGCCGGGTCGAGGACGTCCCCGCCCCCTACACCAGTCTGCGCTGCAGTGCCTGTGGCTGGATCGACAAGAACTCGCGCAAGAGCCAAGCCGGGTTCGTCTGTTCCTCCTGCGGCTTCACCTGCAACGCGGACACCAACGCAGCAGTCAATGTCGCGGCAGGACAGGGCGGGATCCCCCGCCCCCGGCGAACAGCCGGTGCCGGAGGGGTGACAACGGCCACCAGCCGCTCGAACACCCGTGAACCCCAACCCACACGGGCTGGAATCCCCCTCTTTTAAGAGGGGGAGGATGTCAAACACGAGCGTCATGAACCAGCCAGACAGAGGTGTTTCACGCAGGGGAGTGCACGCGCTGTCGTCGGTCCTCCGTGTCGGTGGGGGATTTCCGGTCGACGGTCCGGCCGTGTCCCGAACGGAGAAACCCTCGGTGTCCGCCATGCAAGATCCCTCCCGAATTCCTTGACCGCCGTGGCGGACGTCTGCTGAACTCCCGTGCCATGAACCCGCACGTGGACCTCACCCGGCGGCGCCACATCGATCTGGCGCACGTCGCCAGCGCCTTCTGTTGTCGTTGATCCGACGAGCCGTCCCCGGCAGCCGTCGGTACGTGCCCACGGCGCGCACCTGACGGAGGCGGTACCGAACCGCCCGTACCGCGCTGCTGTTCCGCGGGATCGCCGCACCCGGCGTCTGAACGACCACTTCCACGGCCTCACGTCACACCTCTCCTTCCCGTCCGCGGACCGAACCGTCCGCGGCGCGGGGCCCGTACGGGCGGGGAGGCCGTACGAGCGGACCGACACGGTTGTCCCGGTCGTCGGACAACGGGTGGGCGATGGGCCCGGCCGCGGCCGGTGACACGGTCGCTGACGCGGCCGGTGAGGCGGCTCCCCTCGGCTCCGGCGAGCGGCGTCCGCTCCGCGGGCGGGGCGGTCCGCCCGCCGCGCTTCCCGTGTGACCGTCGGCTCGCGGCTTCGTGTCGTGACTGCAACGCCTTTCCCCTTCACGGCAGTTCGGCCCGCGAGCCGATCCGTCGTCGCCGTTCCCCGTCCCCATTGCCCCGTGGCACGCCCACCTCCCGAGAAGGGCTCCTCATGCCCGTGTCCATCCGTGAACTCACCACCGCCCAACCGACGGTGACGGCATGACCGAGATCCGTATCCCGGCGCCCGCCGTCCTCAAGGGCCGGGACGCCGCGGCGAACAGCGCCCGGGAACGCGAGGTGTTCCTGCCGCGCGGCGCCCGCCGCCGGACACCGTTCGCCGTACTCCGCGAGCGGCTGCGCTGGCCGCTGGGCATCTACACGACCCCGGTCGCGATCCTCCTCGCCTGGGAGGCGCTCGCCCGGGCCGGGGTGCTGACGAAGACCTACGCCCCGGCCCCGACCTCGATCGTGCGGTCCGCCGTCGACCTGTGGCAGCAGGGAGTGCTCGGCCCGGACCTGGCCATCTCCCTGCAACGCGCCGGCCTCGGACTCGCGCTCGGTCTGACGGTGGGCATCGTCACCGGAGTGCTCGGCGGACTCCTGCGCAGCGGTGAGTACCTGTTCAACGGCGTCGTACAGGTCCTCAACACGATCCCCCTCCTCGCGGTGCTGCCCCTGATGATCGTGTGGTTCGGCATCGACGAGCTCACGAAGGTCCTGCTGATCTCCTTCGGCGCGGGCGTCCCCATGTACCTCAACCTGTTCGCCGCGATCCGCGGTGTCGACCAGCGGCTGATCGAGATGGCACGCACGACCGGCGCGGGCACCTGGCGCCTGGTGACGCGCGTGCTGGTGCCCGGATCCCTGCCGGGCTTCCTGGTCGGCCTCCGCTTCTCCCTCGCGTACAGCGTCCTGGGCCTCGTCGCCGCGGAAACCGTCAACGCCGACCAGGGACTCGGCTTCCTCATCACCCAGGGACAGACCTATCTGCAGACCAACCAGGTGTTCGTGGGGCTGGTGGTCTACTCGCTCCTCGGTCTGCTCGCCGACCAGTTCGTCCGGGCTCTCGAGCGGGTGCTGCTGCGGTGGCGCCCCAGTTATGAGGCGTCATGAGCAGCACAGTCGCGACCGGTCTCCGCCGCGGGACCGGTGTCGTCGTCGAGCGGGTCGTCCGGCGGTTCGGCGACCGGACCGTACTCGACCGACTCGATCTCACCATCGAGAGCGAGGAGTTGGTGATCCTGCTCGGCCCCTCGGGCTGCGGCAAGAGCACCCTCCTGCGGCTGCTCGCCGGACTCGACCGGCCCGACGGAGGACGCGTCGAGGTTCCCGCGAAGCGGGCGATCGTCTTCCAGGCCGACCGGCTGCTGCCCTGGCAGCGCGTCCTGCGCAACGTCACACTCGGCCTCCACGGACCCGACGCCGACCGGCGGGCCCGCGAGGTACTCGCCGAGGTCGGACTCTCCGGCCGTGAGAGGGCATGGCCCAAGGAGCTCTCCGGAGGCGAGGCCCAACGGGTGTCGCTCGCGAGGGCACTGGTCTCCGAGCCCGAACTCGTCCTGCTCGACGAGCCGTTCGCGGCCCTCGACGCCATCACGCGGCTGCGCATGCACGACCTCGTACGCGCGCTGCGCACCCGGCACCAGGCCGCCATGCTGCTCGTCACCCACGACATCGACGAGGCGATCGCCCTGGCGGACCGCGTCCTCGTCATGAACGACGGCCGCATCGGCGCCTCGCACACGGTGCACCTCTCCGCCGCCGAGCGCGAGGCGGGCGGCGCACGCGAGGAACTGCGCGCCCGGCTCCTGGAGGACCTCGGCCTCGCCGGACAGCACTGACCTCACCGACCTTCCCGAACACCACCGTCCAGCACAGAAAGCACAGGACATCCCATGCGCAACGCAACCAGCAGGATCGTCATCGCCGTCGCCCCCTTCGCCCTCGCCGGCCCCCTCGTCGCCTGCGGATCGTCCTCCGACACCCCCGCGCCGCTGGGCAACGTCGGCAACGCGAGCAGTGCGAAGCACCCCGAGTGGAGCAAGTACACCTTCACCATCGGCGACAACGGCGGCGACGGCAGTCAGGAGCTGGCGAAGATCACCGGCGTGTTCGACAACGCGCCCTACAAGGTGAAGTTCGCCCGCTTCACCTACGGTCCACCACTCGTACAGGCGGCGGCGTCGGGAGACATAGACCTGGGCAGCGTCGGTGACGTACCGCCGATCACCGGTGCCGCGAAGGAGTACGGCTTCAAGATCGTCGCCGTGAACCGCTCGCTCACGCCCGACCAGGCGATCGAGAACATCATCGTGCCGAAGGGATCGAAGCTGAGGACGGCCGCCGACCTCAAGGGCAAGCGGATCGCCGTCCCGCAGGGCAGTTCCGCCCACGGACTGGCCCTGAACGCCCTGAAGAGCGTCGGCCTCGGGCCCAAGGACGCCGAGCTGGTCTTCCTCGACCCGGCGGCCGGCGCGACGGCCTTCAACACCGGCAAGGTGGACGCCTGGTCGATCTGGAACCCGCAGTCGGCGATCGCGGTCAAGAACGGCGCGCGGGTCCTGGTCAAGGGCCTCCCGCCGATCGACCAGACGAGCAGCTACTACGTCGCGACGGACAAGTCGCTGAACGACAGGACCAAGCGCGCGGCCCTCACCGACGTCCTGAAGCGGCTCTCCCGCGAATACGCCTGGGCGATCAAGCACCCCGACCAGTACGCGAAGGCGCTCTCGAAGGAACAGGGCATCCCCCTGGCCGACGCCAAGGCGTCCCTGGCCGCCTACTCGAACCGGGTGACCCCGGTCGAGGAGTCCGACATAGAGCTGGAGCAGAAGCTCGCGGACGTCTTCCTGGAATCGGGCCAGATCACCAGGAAGGTCGACGTCGAGTCGATCACCGACAACCTCCTCCCGGCCGGCTACGACAGCTCCGAGCTGACCTTCGACTGAGCCCCGTCATCCACCTCGACACCCCAAGGAGAGAACCCATGACCGCAGCACAGCGCAGGCTCCACCTCAACGCCTTCCTCATGGAAGCGGGCCACCACGAGGCGGCGTGGCGGCTCCCGCGCAGCAACCCCCGCGCGGACTTCGACCTGGGGCACTGGATCGAACTGGCCCAGCTCGCCGAGAGCGCCAAGTTCGACTCGCTGTTCCTCGCGGACGGCCCCGCACTCGTCGGAACCGGCGAGTTCCGGCCGCCGGGCCAGCTCGAACCGCTCACCCTGCTGACCGCCCTGTCCCAGGCGACCAGCCGGATCGGCCTCATCGCGACCGTCTCCTCGACCTACAACGAGCCCTACAACCTCGCCCGCCGGCTCGCCTCCGTCGACCACGTCAGCGGCGGTCGCGCCGGCTGGAACATCGTCACCTCGGCAGGAGCGGACGAGGCCGCCAACTTCGGCCTCGACGACCGGCCCGGCCACGCCGAACGCTACGCCCGCGCCGACGAGTTCCTGAAGGTCGCCAAGGCCCTGTGGGACAGCTGGGAGTCCGACGCCGTCGTCGCGGACAAGACCGCCGGGCGCTACGCCGACCCCGGGCGGCTGCACCGGCTCGGCCACGAGGGCGAGTACTTCAAGGTGGCCGGCCCGCTCAACGTGCGGCGCCCGCCGCAGGGTTACCCGCTGCTCGTCCAGGCGGGCTCCTCCGAGGACGGAAAGGACTTCGCGGCCCGCCACGCCGAGGCCGTCTTCACCGCCCACACGACCTACGAGCGCGCGGCCGCCTTCTACGCCGACATCAAGGCACGGACCCGCGCCGCGGGCCGCGACCCCGAGGGCGTGATCGTCCTGCCCGGAATCGTCCCGTACATCGGGTCGACCGAGGCGGAGGCCCGCGCCCTGGCGAAGGAGTTCGACGAGCTCCGCGTCCCGGAGTACGGACTGCGCCAGCTCGCCGCCGTGTTCGAGACCGATCCCTCGGTCTTCGAACTCGACGAGCCCCTGCCGGACTTCATCCTCGCCAGGCCCGAGCTGGAAGGCGCGCAGAGCCGTTCCGACCTGATCATCGAACTCGCGGTCCGCGAACGGCTCACGGTCCGTCAGGTCATCTCCCGGCTCGGCGGCGGACGCGGCCACTTCGAGTTCGTCGGTACGCCCGAGCAGGTCGCGGACACGATCATCGCCTGGTTCGAGGGCGGTGCCGCCGACGGATTCAACATCATGGCACCCGCACTGCCCTCGGGCCTCGCGGCGTTCGCCGAGCACGTCCTGCCGATCCTGCGCGGCAAGGGGCTGTTCCGCGAGGAGTACGAAGGCACGACCCTGCGCGAGCACTACGGACTCCCGGTACCGGCGAACCAGTTCCGGGCCTGACCGCAGCGGCGCGGACGGGGCCACCCCGCCCCGTCCGCGCCCGCCCGCCGCACGCGAGGTCCCCCGTGCCGTCCTGCGGGCGGGGGACCGTCGGACGCCGCGGGGAGGCCCTTCGGGCAGTCCACGGTCCTGTGCCCGATCGTGTGCACGTACCCCTGCCAGGAGAACTCGTGG
This sequence comes from Streptomyces sp. NPDC058751, assembly GCF_042746485.1. Taxonomy (NCBI): domain Bacteria; kingdom Bacillati; phylum Actinomycetota; class Actinomycetes; order Kitasatosporales; family Streptomycetaceae; genus Streptomyces; species Streptomyces sp. NPDC058751. The sequence goes on from NZ_JBHYPZ010000002.1 coordinate 250,379, forward strand.
CAGACCAGGACGTGGGTCGACTCGCCGGCGTCGAAGGGGGGCGCCGGTTCCTCAGGCCGGGGCGCCGCCGGGCTGGACGGGCAGTGCCGCCAGGCGGCGGTGCAGATAGCCGCCGCCCCATGCCAGTCCGCCCAGCGGCACCGCGGCCTCCAGCCGCCGCCACCGGCCGAGGACGGCGGTCAGCGCCACCGTGAGTTCCAGGCGGGCCAGCGCCGATCCGGGACAGTAGTGCGGACCCAGACCGAAGGTCAGATGGCGGCCGGCGGTACCGCGGTCCGGGTCCAGCGTGCCCGGGTCGGCGTGGCAGCGCGGGTCGTGGTTGGCCGCGGCCACGGAGAGCAGGACCCCGCTGCCCGCCGGAACGACCGTGTCCCCGAACCGGACGTCCTCGAGCGCCACCCTCTTGGTGCTGAAGGGACCAGGGGTGTCCCAGCGCAGCAACTCGTCCACCGCGCGCGGGATCCGCGACGGCTCGTCCCGCAGGGACTCCTGTACGTCGCGGTGGCCGAGCAGCGCCACCACGCTCATGCCGATCGCCTGCACCGTGCTGTCGAAGCCGGCCAGGAACAGCATCGCCAGGAGTGAGGCGACCTCGTCCTCCGTCGCCCCGCCCTGTCGGTGCCACGCCGCAAGGACACGGGAGACGACGTCGTCCCCGGGAACGGCCTCGCGGCGGGCCATCTCGCCGCGGACGAACGCGTCGATCCGGGCCACGCTCTCCTCGACGGCCCGGGCGGAGCGGCCCGTCTTGTCCGCGAGGAGCGCCACCGGCTCGTACAGCGCGGCCCGTTCCTCCTCGCGCACCTCGAAGACCTCGCACAGCGACCGGAAGGCGAACGGGCGTGCGAAGGCGTCCATCAGCTCCACCGGCCCCTGCCCCCGCGCCGCGTCCGCCGCGTCGAGGAGTTCACCCGCGGCCCGCTCGATGCGCTCCCGGTGGGCGGCCATCCGCGCCGGGGTGAGGGCCGGTGTCGCCAGCCGGCGGATCCGCGTGTGGTCCGGCGGGTCGTAGTTGACCAGCGTCACGTCCAGGGCGCGCCGTCGCACGCCGGGGTCGGGGACACGGCCGCCGCTCAGGGAGAGGCGCGGGTCCAGGAACCCGGCCCGCACGTCCTCGGCACGGGTCACCAGCCATGCCGGGCGTCCGGCGGGCGTCCTGATCCGGGCCACGGGACAGGTCTCCCGGATCTCGGCCAGCGTCTCCTGCGGACGGGCCAGGAACTCGGCCCCGAGCGGCTCCGGCAGCCGCTGCCGTCCTGCAGGTGCCGGTGCCGGTGCCGGTGCCGGTCTCGGTGTCGACGGGGCGGGAGGGGCTGCCGTGACGACGGGCTCGGTGTCCATGCGGAGGCGTCCTCTCGCGGTCGCGGAGCGTGCGGCGGTCAGCGTAGGAAGAGCCGGTTGCCCGCCGGTTCGCGCCCGGTGCGATTCCGGTATGCGGCCGGCCGGGCCGCGCCATTAGTGCCAGTGCCAGTGCCAGTGCTCGTGTTCGTGCTCGTTCTCGTGCCCCCACCAGGCGCTCCACCACGGCCCAACCGGCCGTGAACCGGTGCCGAACCCCCTCCTCCTAGCTTCCTGCCGGTCGGCGCACCGCTGCCGTCCGTCGTCCCGAACGCCCGTCGTATGGAGGACCATCATGGCCGAGAACGTCGAGCCCAACGAGGAGACCACCGAGACCCCCGCGGAGGAGACTCCCGAGGTCGTCGCGCACGCCGCCTCGAACGTCGCCTGGTGCGGGATCCACCAGGAGTCCGCCGTCGACGAGCCCGAAGTGGTCGCGCACGCCGCCTCGAACGTCGCCTGGTGTGGCGTGCACCAGGAGTCCGCCGTCGACGAGCCCGAGGTGGTCGCCCACTCCGAGGAGGGCGAGGACACCCCCTGGTGCGGTGTCCACCAGGAGCACAACTCCTGACCGGTTCACCACCGGCGCGGTCCTCCCGGTCGCGGGGGGGCCCCCCCCCCCCCCCCCCCGGCCCCGCCCCCCCCCCCCAAAACCCCCCCCCCCCCGGGGTCGCCGGGGCCCCGGAGCACTGCCACGCCCGACCCCCCCCCCCGGGCCCGCAGA
>NZ_JBHYPZ010000002.1:252450-371777 GCF_042746485.1 Streptomyces sp. NPDC058751
CCACTCCGGCTGCGCGCGCTTCCTTTTTTTTTATACCCACCCCCCCAGCAGCGGCCCCCCCCGGGGGGCCCCCCGGGGGGGGGGGGGGGCCCCCCCCCCCCCCGCCCCCGGGCCGCGCCCGCCCACCCATCACCGCCCCCGCTCCGGAGGTCGCCGTGCCCGGTACGCAGTCCGTCGCCGTCCCCGCCGCCGGGGCCCGTCTGATCCAGGCCCGCAGGGGGTGGTGGTTCCTGGGCGCGGGCGGATACGCCCTCATGCGTCCCGGCCAGGTGGAGGCCGACGGCACCCTGCGGCCCTCCGCCGAACGCCATCTCCGCGAGGCGGGACTGTACGACGTACAGCCCTACACCTCGTACTCACTGACCGTGCTGACCAGCACGGACTGCAACCTCGGCTGCGGCTACTGCTTCCAGAACACCGCGCAGGACCCCAAGGGCGGCAGCCGGCCGCCGCGCATTCGGCACGCCCGTCTGACCCCCGAAGCCGTGGGGCAGGTACTGGACTTCACCCGAGAGCGCATGGCCGCGGCCGGTATGGACAAGCTGTCGCTGCTGCTCTTCGGCGGCGAGCCGCTGCTCAACCCGCGAGGCTGCCGTGACCTGCTCACCAGGGCCGGGGAACTGGGCTCCCTCACCGCGTCGATGACGTCCAACGGCACCCTGCTCACCCCGCTGATCGCCAAGGAGCTCAACGCGGCGGGCCTCGGCTCCGTCCAGGTCACCTTCGACGGCGACCGGGCCGACCACGACGCCATCCGGGTACGCCGCTCCGGCGGTGGCACCTTCGACGTCATCGTCTCCAACATCGCGCGCGCCATCGAGAAGACCTCGCTGCGCTGGATGCTGCGGGTCAACGTCTCGCACCTGAACAGTCACGGCGTCGACGAACTGGTCGAACGGCTCGGCGCCCACCTCGATCCCGCGCGCTGCGGCATCCACTTCGCCCGCGTCGGCGACGTCGGCGTCGGCTACGCCAACAACCTGCTGCACGAGAACGGCCTCGTCGACGACTTCGTCCGCTGGCACGCCCGCGCGCTCGAACTCGGCTTCACGGTGGCCCGCCCGCGCGCCCATGTCCCCTGCCAGGCATGCTCCTTCGCCGACGGCCGCTACGGCGCTGTCGTCAACGCCGACGGTATCCTCGCCAGTTGCTGGGAGACCGCCGGCAAGCCCGGCATGGAGGTCGGCACCATCACCGACGGCTACCTCGACGCCGAGCAGACCCGAGGCCGCTGGGTCAGCTGCCACGACCACTACCGGTACGACGAGGAAGCGGCCGTCCGCGCGGTCTTCCAGGACCGGGTCGACGCCGGAGTCCTGGACAGCCTCCACGCCGTCGGGCGGCTGGGACGATGAAGGGCGCCGGCATCCTGCGGACCAACGCCGACTTCCGCCGCTACTGGATCAGTTCGACGCTGTCCACGCTCGGATCGCAACTGTCCTTGCTCGCCTTCCCGTTGCTCGTCCTCTCCATCGGCGGCAGCGCCGCGCAGGCCGGTACGGTCGCGACCTTCTCACTGGTGACCCGGACCCTGCTGCGCCTGCCGGCGGGCCAGCTCGCCGACCGGCTCGACCGGCGGATGATCATGGTCGGCACCGACCTGGTACGGCTCGTGGCGCTGGCCAGCATTCCGCTGGGGTCGGTCCTGGGGGACCTCGGACAGACCCATCTCCTCGGCGTCGCCGTGATCGAGGGCGCGGCCACCGCGCTCTTCGCGCCCGCGGCCACGATCGCCGTGCGCGACGTCGTGCCGGAGAAGGACCTCACCGACGCGCTCAGCCGCAGCCAGGCCGCCGTCGCGACGAGTTCGCTCATCGGCCCGTTCCTCGGCGGCTGGCTGTACACCCTGGACCCGATGCTGCCCTTCGCCGCCGACGCCCTCTCCTACGGCGTGTCCGCCGTGCTGCTGCTGCGCATCGCCGCCAAGCCTCCCCGCCCGGCCGCCGCGGCCGATCGCGACAACCGGCTCACGGCCGGACTGCGGTGGCTGACGCGTCAACGGGCGCTCCTGGCCGCGCTGTCGTTCGCCGCGGGCATCAACGTCGTCTCGGCGGCGGCCCAGACGACCATGGTCGTCTCCCTGCGGCAGAGCGGCGCCGGCGGGACGGCGATCGGAGCGGTGATGGCCTGCGCGGGCATCGGGGCGATGCTCGGCGCCGCCGCGGCCCCGCGGCTGATCAAGAAGATCCCCGCCGCCCGCCTGTTCCTGCTCATCGGCGCCGTCTGGGCCGTCGGCCTCGCCCTCTTCTCCGGAACCACACAGCCCTGGACGATCGGACCCGTGCTGGTCGTGGTCGTCTTCTTCAGCCCTCCGGCCGGTATCGTCGTGGGCCGCGCGATGCTGGTGCTCGCACCGCGGGACCTGCTCGGCAGGGTCAGCACCGCGACCGGTCTGATGATGGCCGGTCTCGCCTCGCTCGGACCGCTCCTGGCGGGCTCCTTCGTGGATTCCCTGGGGGCGAGCCACACCTGGCTGGCCCTCGCCGGAACCGCGGCGGTCGTCACGGTCGTGTCGTCGGTGCCCCTGCTGCGCGAGACCAGCCTCGACGCCGTGGCCGACGACGCGCAGAAGACCGGCCCTGACGCCGTCACGGCCGACGACGCGAGGAAGACCGGCCCTGACGCCGTCACGGCCGACGACGCGAGGAAGACCGGCCCCGACGCCGTCACGGCCGACGACGCCAGGAGGACCGGACCCGACGTCCTCGCGGACGACGCGAAGACCGTCGCCGGCCGCGTCGACCCCATCGGCCGCGTCGCCCCCGCCGGTCTCCCGGATGCGCCCGAGTTCGCGGACACCGCCGCTCCCTCCCGCTTCCCGGGCCCCCCGGTCCTCGCGGGCACGGGCCGCGCCGAGCGTCCGGCGGTCGAGGCCCATGGTGAACCGGCCGCCGGTCATGCCGAGCGGCCCGCGGTCGAAGCGCACGGCGAGCCGGCCCCTCCGGGCGGCTCCGGGCCCGTGGACCCGTCCCCGGCGTCCCCCGTACGACGCCCACCGGTGGCGCCTGAGCCCCGCACGCCACCGACGTGACCCCTCCCCCTGGAGCGCCGCGATGACCCAGTCCCCGCCCCGCGACGCCGGGCCGGCGCCCGCCCCGTACACCTACCCGCCGGCCTCCCGCAGCGGACCGGAGGAGATCGTCCACGGACAGCGGGTGGCCGACCCCTACCGCTGGCTGGAGGACCCGCGGGACCCCGCCACCACCGCCTGGTGCGCCGCCCAGGACCTGCTCTACGCCGAGGAGGAGGCCCGCTGGCCCGCCCGGGACGCGTGGTTCGCGGAGATGACCGCTCTGCTCGCCGGAGGCGGCGCCCGTCCGCCGGTGGCGCGCGGCGGGCGGGAGTTCCACCTGCGCAGGGAACCCGGGCGCGAACTGGCCGCGCTGGCCGTCCGCGAGACGGCCCGGACCCGCGTCCTGCTCGACCCGCTGGACGCGGATCCGTCCGGTACGACGGTGCTCGACGCCTGGGAACCGTCCTGGGAGGGCGACCTCGTGGCCGTCCAGCTGTCCTCGGGAGGTACGGAACACTCGGTGCTGCGCGTGCTCGACACGGCGACGGGCGAGACGGTCGACGGACCCGTGGACCGGGTGCGCCGCTCTCCCGTGGCATGGCTGTCGGGCGCCAGGGCCTTCTACTACGTGCGCCGGCTGCCGTCCGGGCCCGCGGCCGACGGGGTGGGACCACGCCGCCGCGTGTACCTGCACCAGGTCGGCACACCGGCCGACGAGGACACGGAGATCTTCGGCGCCGGACGGTCGGACACCCAGTACTACACCGTGGCGACCACCCCCGACGGCCGGCTCCTGGTCGTCGGCGCCAGCGAGGGCACCTCCCCGCGCACCGACCTGTGGACCGCCGACCTGACCACGACCGGCCCCGAACGACCCCGTCTGCGCCGCCTGCAGCACGCCGCCGACGGCCGCACCGCCGTCCGCCCCAGGCCGGGTACGGGCCCGCTGCTTCTGAGGACCACCGCCGGCGCCCCGCGCGGCCGCATCGCCGCGGCACCCCGCGACGCCACGGACCCCCGCCGGTGGCGCACCCTGGTCGGCGAGCAACTCGGCACCGTGCTCCAGGACTTCGCGGTCCTGGACGGCCCGGCACTGGACCGGCCCCTGCTCGCAGTCGCACGAACCCGGCACGCGGTCGGCGAGTTGACCCTGCACGACGCCAGGACCGGCACCAGGACCGGCACCGTACCCCTGCCCGGACGAGGAACCGTCACCTCCCTGACGACACGTCAAGATCCGGGCCACGAAATGTGGTTCGCGTACACCGACCACATCACCCCCACCGTCGTCCTGCACTACGACGCCGTCACCGGACACCTGGGCCCCTGGCCCGGCGACTCCCCGGAAGCGCCCACCGCCGAGGGAGTCCGCGTCACCCAGGAGGTCGTGCGCTCACCCGACGGCACCGAGGTGCGCATGTTCGTCATGTCGCCCACGGGCCGCCCCGACAGACCCCGCCCCGCCGTCCTCACCGGCTACGGAGGCTTCGGCGCCTCCATGACCCCCGGCTTCACCCCGCAGGCCCTGCCCTGGGTGCGCGCGGGCGGGGTGTACGCCGTGGCCTGCGTGCGCGGCGGGGGAGAGGAGGGCGAGGAGTGGCACCGGGCCGGACGCCGCGAGCACAAGCACAACACCTTCGACGACTTCGACGCGGCGGCGGACCACCTGCTCCACGACGGATGGGCCGCACCCGGCAGGCTCGGCGTCCTCGGCAGCTCCAACGGCGGCCTGCTGGCCGCCGCCGCGCTGACCCGCCGGCCCGAGACCTACGCGGCCGTCGTGTGCGCGGCGCCCCTGCTCGACATGGTGCGCTACGAACTGTCGGGGATGGGGGCGAGCTGGCGCGACGAGTACGGAAGCGCGGCGGACCCCGCCCAGTTCGCGCACCTCCTCTCGTACTCGCCCTACCACCGGGTGCGCGAGGGCACGCGCTACCCGGCCGTGCTGCTCGCCGTCTTCGACGGCGACACGCGCGTCGACCCGGCGCACGCCCGCAAGATGTGCGCCGCCCTGCAATGGGCCGGCACCGGCCGCGCGCCGGTCGTCCTGCGCACCGAGCGCGGTGTCGGACACGGCGCCCGCGCCTCCTCGCGCAGCGCCCGCCTCTACGCGGACGTCATGGCCTTCTTCGCCCACCACCTGGACCTTCGACCGCTGGGAGACCACTGAGGTGAACGTGCTCCTGTGCCCGCTCGGCGACCCCGGCTACCTGTACCCCGCCCTCGCGGTCGGCCGCGAACTGCGCCGCCGGTCCCACACGGTGCACGTCCTCGCCGGGTCGCGGGCCGCGCCGGTGGCGGCCGGAGCGGGCCTGGACGTGTCCGCCGCCTCCGACGACACGGTCCTGTCCGTGGCCCACTGGACGGTCCGCGGCCCCGGGCAGTACACCGAAGTGGCGCGTGCGGTACGGCGGTTGCAACCCGACGTGCTGGTCACCTCCGTGCTCAACCACGGCGCGCTCGTGGCCGCCGAGGCCGCCGGCCTGCCGGTGGTGGTGCTCGGACTGGCGGCACACCTGTGGCCCTACCGCGCCGGGGGCGCCGGCCCGGCGGACGCGCACGACCGCGCGTGGCGGCTCACGGAGACCCTGAAGCACTACCGGGCCGTACGGGACGCGGCCGGCCTCACGCCCCGGCACGACCCCTTCCCCGACACCCCCCTGCTGGGCACCGCCTTCCTGCTGCGCGGCCTCCCCGCACTGGAGCCGGCCGGCGCCGAACTGCCCCCGTCCGTACGGCACGTCGGCCCCTGCTGGTGGGAACCGGAGCCGCCGGCCGCCGAACCGCTCCCGGACTCCGGGCCCCTGGTCTACGTCCACCTCGGCCGGACCTTCGGCGGCGCTTCCCTGTGGCCGCGGCTCAACGCGGCCTTCGCCTCGGGCACTCACCGTGCCGTCGTCGAACTCGGACGGTCGGGTGCCTCGGAGGCCGCCGCGGACGCCGATCTGATCGTCGGCCGCCGTCCCTGGATGGGCCCGCTCGTCGACCGGGCCGACCTCGTCCTGACGAACGCGACGTCCGCCCCCGTGCTCGCCGCCCTCCTGCGCGGCAAGCCGCTGCTCGTCGCCCCCAACGGCTCGGAGCAGCAGGTCCTCGCCGCGGCCTGCCTGCGCGCCGGTGCCGCCCGCAGACTGCCGGAGCCGGGTGCTCCCGCCGCGGACCTGCGCGCCGCGGTCGAGGAGACGGCGTACGATCCCCGACTCCGTGCGCGTGCCGAGGAGATCGGCGCCCTGCTCGCCGACGGCAAGAGCGAGACCCGCGCGGCGGACGCCGTGGAGTCGGCGGCGCGCTGACCCACGGGGCCGTCCCACGGCTGCCGGCGAAATCCACGCGCGCTGTCATGGGCCGCCCCGTTATGGTCCGGTGATGGACGATCAGGACGGTTACTTCGGTGAACGTGTCGCGGCGGCCTACGACGAGTCGTCGGGGGAGATGTTCGAGCCGGAGGTCATCGACACGACGGCCGGTTTCCTGGCGGGCCTGGCCGACGGCGGCCGGGCCCTCGAACTGGGCATCGGGACGGGGCGCGTCGCGTTGCCGCTGGCACGACGCGGGGTCCGGGTCCACGGCATCGACCTGTCACGGGCGATGGTCGCCCGGTTGCGTGCCAAGCCGGGCGGTGACGCGATCGGCGTCACGATCGGTGACTTCGCCACGACGAGGGTGGACGGGACGTTCTCCGTCGCGTACCTGCTCTTCAACACGATCATGAACCTCACGACGCAGGAGGAGCAGGTGGCCTGTTTCCGCAACGCCGCCGCCCACCTGGAGCCCGGAGGCTGTTTCGTCGTCGAGGTCCTGGTCCCCGAACTGCGGAGGCTCCCGGCCGGACAGAACGTCGTGCCCTACCACGTGAGCCCGACGCGATGGTCCTTCGACATCTACGACGTCGCCACCCAGGCGACGAGTTCGAACCACATCGAGGTCGTCGACGGCCGGGGCGAGTACAGGTCGATCCCCTTCCGGTACGTGTGGCCGTCGGAACTCGACCTGATGGCCCAGCTCGCCGGGCTGCGACTGCGCGAGCGGTGGGACGGGTGGACGCGGGAGGCCTTCACGAGCGAGAGCCGTCAGCACGTCTCGGTCTGGGAGAAACCCGCCGCCGGTCAGGGCGCGAGCGTGTCGAGGACAAGACCGTGATGGACCGGCCTCACCTCGACGCCGGTCCGACCGACGGCAGACCCCGAGGGACGAGTTCTGCGTCCTGCGCACCCTGGCGCCGCAGAACCAGGGACTGCCGCCTGAACGCGTCGTGAGATCGTCTTGTTCATGATCGAGTCCTGGGTGATCGATGACGGCGACACCGTTCCCGTGCCGCCCGGGGCGGTGCCAAAGGCGCTCCGGGCCAGGGTCGGCAGGGGGCTGTTCGAGACGTGGCTGACCAGTTCGTCCGGTCGGTCGGTGACTTTCGTGACGAACACCGAGCGGGCGATGGTGGTACTGCTCGACGGAGAAGGCGACCCGGGCGGGCACGCCGTGGACCCGGGAGCCGAGGGATCGAGCGAGGGGTTCGTCCTGTCCAACGGGCAGCACGACAAGTACCCGGCCCAGGACACCGTGGCCATTGACGAGGCGTTCAGGATCGTGGAGCACATCGTCAGCACGGGGTCCTGGCCCGAAGACGCGCACTGGGCCGTCGATCGCTGAGGCCGCGGCCTGTCGGCGTGTCCAGACGAGGACGGAAGCGAGCCGGCGCCGTTCCTCGTACGGATCCCTCGGCCGCTCGGGAGTGCCCGGAGGTCCCGCCCGCCCGCGGCCTCAGTGCCCGGCGCGTGTGGCGAGCAGGGCCGTCAGCCGGTCCGTGAGCTGGGCCAGGGACAGGCCGCCGCCCTCGTCCGCGCAGCGCGCGTAGACGGCGGGCGGAAGGGCGTCGCGTACGGCGGCGGCTTCCCGGGGCCCGTCGAGCGGGTCCATCAGCTCCGGCGAGAAGCCGATGCGCCGGCCGATGCTCCGCACCGCGCCCAGCACCGTCGCGCCCTGCTCGGCGCGGCCCGTCAGGGCGAGCGCGTGGGCGGCGGTGTGGAACAGCACCAGACGGGAGGTGATGTCGTCGTGGCGGTCGAGTGCTGCGAGGATGCCGGCGGCGATGTCGAGAGCGCCGTCGCCGTCACCGCGGTCGCACGCGGTCTTCATCCCGGTCCACGCCGAGGAACCGGCGGCCCAGTCGTGGCCGCAGGACTCCGCGACGGTGATGGCCTCGGACAGCAGCCGGGCCGCGGAGCCGAGGTCCCCCGTCACCCTGGCCAGCATGCCCTGCATCATCAGCGCCTCGGCCACCAGCCAGTCCTGGCCGGTGCGCCGGGCCGACGCCAAGGCGTCACGCGCGAGTGCGGGCGCGTCGACGGGCCGGCCGGCGAGCACGCCCAAGTGGGTCCGGTAGGTGCGCGCCGACGTCAGCACCACGAGGTCACCGGCTTGCCCGGCCTCCTGCTCCGCCAGCAGCACGGCGTCGTACGCCCTGTCGGGGCGGCCGGCCAGATAGCTCAGCGCGCCGACGGCGAGCCTGGCCCGGCAGCGTACGGCCGGGTCCGCGTCCGGTGCGGCGGCGAAGGCGTCGTCCATCCGGGCCAGCCCCTCGGTGATGTGGCCCATGCGGTACCAGAACCAGTGGAGGGCCCCGCCCAGCCGCAGCGCGTACTCGCCGTCCCCGGCGGTGAGCGCGGAGGCGAAGGCGGCCCGGAACTCCGGCTGGTCCCGGGACAGCCCGGCCAGTTCGGCGGCGGCCCGGGGGCCGTGCAGCAGCCGCTCGGTGCGCTCGGCCCGGGCGAGCGCCCACGCCCGGTGGCACTCGCCGGCCTCCGCCAGATCGCCGGGGTCGATCTCGCGCAGCGCGTACTGCCGCAAGGTCTCCAGCATCCGGTACCGGCGCGGCGCCGTCCCCGGCTCGACGGCCAGCAGTGACTTGCGGACCAGGGCGGACAGCGGGGGCAGGACGGGTGTGAGGCCGCCGACCGCGGCCGCGGCGTCGATGTCGAAACCGGCGGCGAAGACGGCCAGCCGGTGGAACAGCCGCCGTTCCGGCGCGTCGAGCAGCCGGTGGCTCCAGGCGACCGTGGCCTCGATGGTGCGGTGCCGCTCGGGGGCGTCGGCGAGGCCGCCGACGAGGACCTCGAAGCGGTCGTGCAGCGCGTCGGCGATCTGGTCGACGGACAGCACCCGGCACTGCGCGGCGGCGAGTTCGATGGCCAGGGGTATCCCGTCGAGGGCGGCGCACACACCGGTGACGCGGTCCAGCTCACGGGGGCCGGGGGACCAGGCGGGCAGGGCGGTGGCGGCCCTGCTCAGGAACAGCTCCCGGCCGTCGCCCGCCGGGTCGAGCGGCACCACCTCGTACACCGCCTCGCCGTCGACGCCCAGCACCTCGCGGCTGGTGGCCAGCACCCGCAGCCCACCGCAGCGGGCCAGGAGCGACGCGACGAGCGAGGCGACCGGCGCGAGCAGGTGCTCGCAGTTGTCGAGCACCAGGAGCAGTTCGCAGTCCGTCAGCACGGCCGCGAGCTGGTCGGCGGAGCCGGTTCCGGGCACCCCGACGGCGTCGGCCACGGTGGCGACGAGCAGTTCCGGCGAGGTGAGCTGGGCCAGTTCCACCAGCCAGGGCCCGTCGCCGTCCCCGCGACACCGGGCCGTCTCCAGGGCCAGCCGGGTCTTGCCCACTCCGCCGGGACCGGTGAGGGTCACCAGACGGTGCTCCCGGAGCAGTTCCCCGACCCTGGACATGTCGGCCGTGCGCCCTACGAAACGAGACAGCGCGAACGGCAGGTTGCCCGCCGGCTCCACCGCCCGGGTGATGCCGGTGCCGCCGGTGCGTTCCGCGGGGCCGGGCGAGGGCGCCGCACCGCTCCGGAGCGGTGCGGCCGGCGGCTCGAGCCGCGGGTCCTGGGCGAGAACGGCCGACTCCAGATCGCGCAGTGCCGGACCGGGATCGATGCCGAGCTCGTCGGCGAGCCGGGCCCGTACGGCGCGCAGCGAGGCCAGTGCGTCGGCCTGGCGCCCGGAGCGGTACAGGGCCAGGACCAGCAGTTCCCATCCGCGCTCCCGCAGCGGCTCGTCGGTCACCAGCGTCTCCAGGTCCGCCACGGCAGCGCGGTGCTGCCCCGATCCGACGGCGGCCGCCAGCCGGTCCTCGCGCGCGGCGGCCCGCAGTTCCTCCAGCCGGGCCGCCTCCGGCGCGGCGAAACCGGCGGCGGCGAGGTCCGCGTAGGCCGGGCCCCGCCATAACGCGAGCGCCCGGCCGAGCAGTTCCTGCGCGGTGCCGGGCTCACCGGCGTCGAGCGCCAGCCGGCCCCGTGCCGCCAGGTCCGCGAACCGTTCGGAGTCGACGGCGGCGGGGTCGATCCGCAGCGCGTATCCCGGTCCTTCCCGCACCAGCAGACCGGCCGGTGTCCGCGCGGCCCGCCGCGGTTCGAGCGCCCTGCGCAGTTCGGAGACGTAGGCGTGCAGGGTGGTCGGCGAAGGAGTCCTGGCCCCTTCCCACACCTGGGAGACGATCCGCTCGGCGGACACCACCGCGCCCCGTGCGATGAGCAGTGTCGCGAGGACGGACCGCTGACGCGGCCCGCCCAGCGCGATCTCCCGCCCGTCGGCCTCGGCGCGCAGCGCCCCCAGCACTCCGAACCGCACGTCGACGACGCTGCCCACGGCACACCCCCCGGCTCACCGGCTGGAGAGTATGGCGGACGGCCGCCCGACCGGGAAGGCGGGCGCGCCGGGGCTCAGGCGGTGGATTCCCCTCGGTCTACCGGGTCCAGCAGCCGGGGGTCCAGGTCACCGTGGTGTATTCCTGGTAGGTGCCGCTGCCGCTGCGGACGACGGTCGTGCTGCCGTCCGCGTAGTGGTCGACGACCCGCACGCTGTAGTTCTTGAACCGGTAGCTGACCCGTGGCGTGCGGTTGGGACCGGTCGTCATCCAGTAGGGGCAGAAGGCGGTCAGGTTCCGTACGGTCGTCTCGCCGGCGGCGGCGCGGATCTTCGACTCGGCGGTCTGCCGGGTGGCGTCGTCGATGTCGCCGAGCTCGACGGCGGTGCCGCTGCTGACGTAGTGGCACGCCTCGTAGTTGCCGTGCGGGTCGGGCGAGGCCCAGACCTCGATGTCGGCACAGTCCTCCACGGCCGTGCCCGTGGTTCCCGTGCTCAGTTCCACGGTGCGGCTGGTCGGGCCGTCCGCGTGGGCCGGTGCCGTCCCGAACAGCAGGACGCCGGACAGCGCGACGGCCGTGGCGGTGCCGAGCCGGGCGGCTCGTGTCGTCTTACCGGACATGTTTCGTCTCCCCCGTGACCGACTGGATCGCCCGGGCGGTCGCCCGGTGCGCTCCGCAAGCCTGGCCGCTCCCGCCTGGAATCCGCTTGGAGACGCCTTCGGACCCGCTCCGAACGGGTCCGAAGGCACTTCCAGGGGCGGCCGGTGACGCTCGTCCGGGCCGCCGGGGACCACCGGGCGGGATCACTGTGGCCGGTCAGGTGCGCGACCCCGACGGCGGCCCGGTCTCCGTCACCTTCGGCGCCGGCGGCACGGCGGTGGGCACTCGGACAGGCAGGTCCAGGCGCTTTCCCTAGCCTGCCCGGCAGCTCAGGACCGGCGAACCCGCGCCGCCCGGTGCCGCACCGAACCCGAAGCCGGTCGAGGCGCCGGCCGCGACGGCTCCGTTGTGGTCGGCGTTGCTCGCGGTCACCGTCCTGCCCGCCTGGCCGTAGGAGGCGTTCCACATCGAGGAGATGGTCTGGTCGCCCGGCCACTCCCACGTGACCTGCCACGACCTGGTCGGCGAGGTACCTGTGTTGGTGACGGTGACGTCGGCGTTGAACCCACTGCCCCAGTCGCTGCTCACCTTGTAGGTGGCCTTGCATCCGCTGGAGCCCCCGGTGCCGGCGGTCGTCGCGGTGACCGACGCCGACGCCAAAGACGTGTTGCCGGCCGCGTCGCGGGCCCGCACGGTGTAGTCGTACCGGGTCCCGGCGGTGAGGCCCGTGTCGGTGAAGGACGTGCCGGTGGCCTGACCGGCCCTGGCGGTGCCGCGGTAGACGTCGTAGCCGGTCACCCCGGTGTCGTCGGTGGAGGCTTTCCAGGACAGGGACACGCTCGACGCGGTGGTACCGGTCACGGCCAGTCCGGTCGGTGCCGAGGGCGCGGTCGTGTCCCCGCCTCCGCCTCCGCCTCCGGAGAAGTCCGGTGCCTTGATGCCGGTGAGATAGCCGTCCTTGACGGTGTCCACCGTCTGCCAGTCGTCCTTGAGGATGCCTCCCGTGTCGCCGGAGTTCGGATTCCACGACCAGAAGGTCCAGTTGAAGCTGTCGGCCCCGTAGGTGCTCGTGGGGCGCAGGTAGTCGACGAGCGCCGCGAGCCACTTCTGGTCGACGGCCGACTGCAGGGTGGTGCCGAACTCGCCGAGCCAGACGGGGGCGATGTTCTGCTTGAAGACGTAGCCCCAGTACTTGTCCCAGACCGCCGGCATGTTCGCCGGGAACGACGGGTCGCTGAACCAGGGTTGCTGCGCGACGCTGGTGGCGTAGTCGTGGGCCGAGTAGACCAGGCGGTCGGCGACGTTCAGCCGCACCGGCGCGGTGGCGACTCCGGCGAGATTGCCGCCCCACCAGGTGCTCTGACCGTTCACCGTCTGGACGCCCTCGACGAAGACCAGCAGGCTGGGGTTGACGGACAGGACCGCGTTGCCGGCCCGTTCGGCGGCGAGCCGCCAGTCGGTGCTCGTGTCGCCGCATCCCCAGCAGGCGGGGTCGTGCGGCTCGTTGTGCAGGTCGATCCCGATGACGGCGGTGTTGCCCTGGTAGCGCGCCGCCAGGGCCTTGAGGTCGGCGATCCAGGTCGCCTCGGGGACGGCGGAGGTGTACCAGAGCGCCGACTGGGCCGAGGAGTCGGGCCGATGGCGGTCGAGTACGACCTTGAGACCGGTCGAGCCCGCATAGCCGACGATCTTGTCCATCACCTGGAGCGAGTCGAGACCTTGCAGGTCGGCGTTCAGGCCGCCCGCGTAGGTGATGCCGTTGGGCCGGGTGCCCTTGAAGATGTCGTCGCTGTAGGGCAGGCGGACGGTGTTGTAGCCCAGGGTCTTCATCTGGTCGATCATCGACTTGTAGTCGCGCGACCAGAGCCCGTGCGCCACGTAGTTGGACGTCTCGAACCCGAACCAGTTGATGCCGGCCATGCGTACCGGCTGGTTCTGCGCGTCGAGGATCCGGCGGCCGTCGGTGTGCCAGTATCCGGCGCCGGGCGCGGCTGCCGCGGACGACGGGGCGGCGGTCGCGCGTGACGGGGGCGAGGCGGCCGCCGCCTGCGCCGGTACGGCCACCGTGGAGGGGACGAGAGCCGCGAGGGCCGCGGTGAGAAGCGTGACCAGGGCGCGCCTGGCGCGGAATGAGGGTGGGTGACGCATGGTGGGGGGTCCTCTCGGGGTGGGAGCGCTCCCATCTTCAGGCGCGCGTCCCCGGGCGGGCGGGCGGGTGGGCATCCGGCATGACGGCTCCCGCGGACCGTCGGGAGTGTCCCGCTCCCGGCGGTCGGCTCGTCGAAGCCGGACTGCGCACATGGAAGCCACTAAGCGTGTCCGCGTCAATACCTGGCGCTGCGGTCGCGTCTCCCGCGGAGCCGTCGGTCACGGGTGCGCTCCGTTCCGGGCCGCGCCCGCGCGGCTCGGGCCACGCGGGGCGTGACCTCGCTTTCCGGATTCCTTCGCCGGATGCCCCTCGGGTATCCGCACGCGCCGTGACCTGGCGTTCGGTGCCGCGGTCGAGGGCGGGTCCGTGCGAGGAGGCGATTATGTGACGAGTCGTCAGGAAGTGACTCGCCGCACGGGTGTTGACATCCGGAGTCGGAGCGCTGCACTTTGGGAGCGCTCCCACATCCGGTGTCCCTGATGCACCGTCACTTCGAACGACCGGCCACCATCCGCGCGCCACGACGAGACCCCCGGGCCCACGTCCGGACGGCGACGGGGCGCGCACGGCCGGCGGCTCCTCGGCTCCACCTTGTGCGACGCACGCGGTCGCACCTTCGTCATGCCCGCACGCGATGACCGCCCGGCGGACTTCCGCACGGTGTGCCAGGGACGCGGCACGCCGTGCGGCCGTCGGTACCCCCGCACGCCGCCCGTACTCGCCCGCTCTCCCCAGGAGATGGCCGATGCCTTCCCGTAGACCCGACTCCATCGTGCGCCGAAACGGACGGAAGCGGACCGCCGCTCTGGCCGTAGGCGCCCTCCTCGGAGCCCTGTCCGTCACCGCGCTTCCGACCACAGCGGTCGCGGCCGCCAAACTCGACAATCCCTACGTCGGCGCGAAGGCCTACGTGAACCCCGACTGGTCGGCCAGGGCCGCGGCGGAACCGGGCGGTTCGGCCGTCTCCGACCAGCCCACCTTCGTCTGGCTGGACCGGATGGCCGCGATCCAGGGCACCGCCGGCGCCCGTGGTCTGCGAGCGCACCTCGACGCGGCCAAGGCGCAGGGCGCCAACCTCGTCCAGCTCGTCATCTACGACCTGCCGGGCCGGGACTGCGCCGCCCTCGCCTCCAACGGCGAACTCGGTCCCGACGACCTGGCCACCTACCAGAGCGGCTACATCGACCCGATCGCCGCGATCCTCGCCGACCCGGCCTACGCGAGCCTGCGGATCGTCAACCTCATCGAGCCCGACTCACTGCCCAACCTCGTGACCAACGCGGGCGGCACCGCCGGCTCCACGCCCCAGTGCGCCACCATGAAGGCGAACGGCAACTACGAGAAGGGCGTCGGCTACGCCCTGCACACCCTCGGCGCCCTGCCCAACACCTACAACTACGTCGACGCCGGCCACCACGGCTGGCTCGGCTGGGACAGCAACCTCACCCCGTCCGCCCAGGAGTTCAAGAAGGCCGCCACCACCAACGGCGCCACCGTGAACGACGTGACGGGCTTCATCGTGAACACCGCCAACTACTCCGCCACCAAAGAGCCGTACGTGAAGGTGACGGACACGGTGAACGGCCAGACGGTGCGGCAGTCGAAGTGGATCGACTGGAACCAGTACGACGACGAGAGCTCGTACGCGCAGGGCCTGCGCACCGCGCTCGTCGCGCAGGGCTTCGACTCCGGCATCGGCATGCTCGTCGACACCTCGCGCAACGGCTGGGGCGGTTCGGCCCGGCCGACCGGTCCCGGCCCGACGACCGGCGTCGACGCGTACGTGGACGGCGGCCGCATCGACCGGCGCATCCACGCCGGGAACTGGTGCAACCAGAGCGGGGCGGGCCTCGGTGAACGCCCGGCGACCGCACCCGACACCGGGATCGACGCCTACGTGTGGGCCAAGCCGCCGGGCGAGTCGGACGGGGCCAGCCAGGCCGTCGACAACGACGAGGGCAAGGGCTTCGACCGGATGTGCGACCCCACGTACACCGGGAACGGACGCAACGGCAACAACCTCACCGGAGCGCTGCCCGACTCCCCGCTCGCCGGGCACTGGTTCTCCGCCCAGTTCCGTCAACTGCTCGCCAACGCCGACCCGCCGCTGGGCGGATCGGGCGGCGGCGGTGACACGCAGGCCCCCACCGCTCCCGGCGGCCTCGCGGTCGGCTCCACGACGAGCAGCGGCGTCTCCCTGACCTGGAGCGCGTCCACGGACAACACCGCGGTCACGGGATACGACGTCTACCGCGACGGCGCCAGGATCGGCAGCACGACCGCCACCTCCTACACCGACAGCGGGCTCGCCGCCTCCACCACCTACAGCTACACCGTCAAGGCCAAGGACGCGGCCGGCAACGTCTCGGCCTCGTCCGCGGCGGTGTCCGCCACCACCAAGGCGTCGGGCGGGGGAGGAGGCCCGTCGGGTCTCAAGGCGCAGTACAAGAACAACGACTCCTCCACCGGTGACAACCAGGTCAAGCCCGGTCTCAGGCTGGTCAACGGCGGTTCCGGCGCGGTCGATCTGTCCAAGGTGACCGTCCGCTACTGGTTCACCGGGGAGTCCTCCTCCGCCGGCTACCAGACCTTCTGCGACTGGGCGCAGCTCGGCTGCTCCACGGTGAAGACCTCGGTGGGCACCGTGTCCCCGAGCCGCACGGGCGCGGACCACTACCTGGAGGTCGGCTTCGGCTCCGGTTCGCTGGCGGCCGGAGCCGACAGTGGTGACCTGCAGCTGCGCATGGCCAAGTCGGACTGGTCGAACTTCGACGAGTCCGACGACTACAGCCGCGGCACCAACAGCTCCTACGCGGACGCTGCGAAGGTGACCGTGTACGTGTCGGGCACCCTGGTCTGGGGCAACGAGCCGTAGAGCGGCCGGAACGGATGGAACGAGCGGGCGGGGGGCCGGGGTGGCGACGTTCCGGCCCCCACGCCGCCGCCCGCCCGCTTCATGAGGAGTCCGACGCCCACGGCCCGTACCCGGGGCGAGCCCGGTCCGGGCCGTGACGTGGTGCCACGGCCCGGACCGGACTGCCCGGCCGCCCGGTCCGTGGTGCGCGCCGGGCGCCGGGTCAGCGCGTCCTGTCCGGCTCGGCGACGGCCTCCGCGAGGCCGTCGGTCCCGAGCTGGTCGACACGGGAGCGGGTCTCTTCCGGTGGCCTCGGCCCTCTCATGCCAGGGCGAACTGCTGGGCGCCGGAGCCGTTGCAGTCCCAGATCTGCAGGCGTGTGCCGTTGGCGGTGGCACCCGACGGAGAGTCGACGCACCGGCCGGTGGCCGGGTTGGACATCGAGCCGTCGGCGCCTGCGACCCAGTTCTGATAGCCGCCGCCGTTGCAGGTGGCCAACTGGAGCTTCGTACCGTTGGCGTTGACGCCACCGGCGATGTCCAGGCACTTGCCGAGAGTGCGCAGGGTCTGGCCGCTCCAGGTCCACTTCTGGTCGAGCGAAGTGGCGTGCTGGCAGTCCCACAGCTGGACCGCGGTGCCGTCGCCGCCGGTGTCGTCACCCGCCACGTCCACGCACTTGCCGCCGGGCCCGTAGACCGGCGTTCCGATGGCGAACTGCTGGGCACCGGAGCCGTTGCAGTCCCAGATCTGCAGTCGCGTTCCGTTCGCCGTGGCACCTGACGGAGAGTCGACGCACCGGCCGCTGGCCGGATTGCGCAGTGAGCCGTCGGTCTGCCGCACCCAGCTCTGGTAGCCGCCGCTGTTGCACGTGGCGAGCTGCAGTTTCGTGCCCGCGGCGCTGTTGCCGCCGGCGATGTCCAGGCACTTGCCGAGGGTCCGCAGGGTCTGGCCGCTCCAGGTCCAGTGCTGGTCCTTGGCCGCCGACTGGCAGTCCCACAGCTGGACCGCGGTGCCGTCGCCGCCGGTGTCGTCACCCGCCACGTCGACACACTTGCCGCCAGGTCCGGTGATCGTCTGGCCGGTCACCGAACCGCCGCCACCGCCACCACCGGAGCCCGGCCCCTTGTTGTAGACGGCCACCGAGTCGATGACCAGCTTGCCGCCGGAGACCGTGGACGCGTTCGGGCCCCCGCCGAAGGCGTCCGGGAAGCCGCCGCCGATCGCCAGGTCGTAGATGATGAAGAAGGGGTGGTCGACCGCGTCGGACCAGGCCGTCGCGTCCACCTGGCCGGCGCTGATGGTGAAGTAGTTGTTCCCGTCGAGGTAGAACCGGATCTGCTCCGGCGACACCGAGCGGTCGATCTCCGCCGCGTAGGAGTGGAAGCCGGTCTGGCAGCCCGGACAGGCCCGCTCACCCGAGCTGATGCCGGTCGACTCCTTGCACGGCCCGCCCGGGTTCACACCGCAGTGCAGGGTGCTGAAGACGGAGCTGCGGCCGTTGATGTCCTCCATGATGTCGATCTCGCCGGACTTCGGCCAGGTCACACCGTCGCGCAGCGGCGCGCCGAGCATCCAGAACGCCGGCCAGTAGCCCGCGCCGTTGGCGGTGGTGACGTCGGGCTGCTGCAGGACGGACTCGATGCGTACGACTCCGCCGGCCGGAGCGCCGAAGGACGCCGACTGGGTCTCCACACGTCCGGAGGTCCATCCGGCCCGTGGGTCGGAACCGGAGTGCAGGGCCTGGAGCACCAGATGACCCTGGCCGTCGTGGTGGACGTTCGAGGTGCTGCTGGTCATGGTCTCGATCTCACCGGTGCCGAAACTGCTGCCCGGCCCGGTGTCGTACTTCCACAGGCCCTGGTCGATTCCGGTGCCGGACGCGCCGTTGAAGTCGTCGCTCCAGGTGAGGGTGAAACCCGACGGGGTCGGGGGCACTGCCGCCTGGGCGTCCAGCGTTCCGACGACGGTGGTCGCCACCGTGACCGCGACGACGGGAACCAGCCTGAGCGCTCTCCTCCACCCGCCGTGCCGCAGTCCGACAAAGGGTAATTGCATGTGTCTTGACCTCCGGAGAAGGACATCGCCGTGTCTGTCCGCCGTGCCGCCCCTGGTGCTGTCCGCCGACAGTGAGCGGTGCACGCGCTCCTGCGGATCCGGATGAGACGGGCAGGGCGAGGACCGGCACCTGGGCTGCCGTGAACGGGCGGGCCCACGGAGGGCGACGGACTCCCACTTCCCGGACCGGCGGATACGTCATCAGTGCAGGTGGCGACTGGTGGATGTTGAACCATGTTTAGTTCTGTGCGGGGGTGACGTTATTGGACCGGACCAATGCAGTCAAGGGTCGGGACGGGCCCCGGTTCGGGAGAGGTTGATGTTCGTGGTGCGGGAATGCCGTCGAGGAGAGCGTCTCGTCCGCGGTGTGCGGCGATGCCGCGTGTCGCCGGTCGGCCGGCCGGGTGATGTGGTGATCTGGCACACATGGACCCGGCCGCTCTTGCTCGCGGGCCGGGGTCCGGCATTTACTTGGACGTCCTAGTAGTTATACGCATGGTGATGCTTGGGATGCTTGTGTGCCCGAAGATTCCGGTACGCCGTACCCAGACGCGTAGTTCCGTCAGGAGGACTCATGTCCGTGGCCGCCGCTGTTCCGTCCCCGCTGTACCGGGCCAAGCATCCCGTCCGCTTCGTCACCGCGTCGGCCCTGTTCGACGGTCATGACGCGGCGATCAACATCATGCGGCGCATCCTGCAGTCCCAGGGTGCCGAGGTGATCCACCTGGGGCACAACCGGTCCGTGCAGGAAGTGGTCGACGCGGCGCTGGAGGAGGACGCGCACGGCGTGGCCGTCTCCTCCTACCAGGGAGGCCACATCGAGTACTTCGAGTACCTGGTGAAGCTGCTCGGCGAGGCGGGCGCGGGCCACGTGCGGGTGTTCGGCGGCGGTGGGGGCGTCATCGTCCCGGAGGAGATCGACCGGCTCGCCCGGTCCGGGGTCAAGATCTTCTCTCCCGAGGACGGCCAGCGCCTCGGGCTGGCCGGAATGATCAACTCGATGATCGAGGAGTGCGACCTCTCGCTGTGGCGGCAGGCACCGAGCGAGCCGTCCGCGGTGATGGCCGGCGACCGGCACGCGCTGGCGCGCACGATCAGCGGTCTGGAGACCGGGTACGTTCAGGAGCCGGATCTCGCGGTGCTGCGCGAGGCCGCGCTGGCACGCGACGTGCCGGTGCTGGGCATCACGGGAACCGGCGGCTCGGGCAAGTCCTCGCTGACGGACGAACTGGTCCGCCGGCTGCGCACCGACCAGAAGGACCGGCTCCGGGTGGCGGTGCTGGCGGTGGACCCGAGCCGGCGGCGCGGAGGCGGCGCCCTGCTCGGCGACCGGATCCGGATGAACAGCCTGGACGGCGACCGGGTCTACTTCCGGTCGCTCGCCACCCGGGGCGACCGCGAGGTGCCGCAGGCGCTGACGGACGTCATCGGCGCGTGCAAGGCGGCCGGGTACGACCTGGTGATCGTGGAGACACCGGGCATCGGACAGGGTGACGCGGCGATCGTCCCGTACGTCGACGTGTCGCTGTACGTCATGACGCCCGAGTTCGGCGCGGCCTCCCAGCTCGAGAAGATCGACATGCTGGACTTCGCCGACGTCGTCGCGATCAACAAGTTCGAACGGCGCGGCGCCGCGGACGCCCTGCGCGACGTGGGCCGTCAACTGGTGCGCAACCGCGAGGCGTTCGGCTCCCGCCCCGAGGACATGCCGGTCTTCGGCACCAGCGCGGCCACCTTCAACGACGACGGCGTGACCGCTCTCTACCAGAACCTGCGCGACGTGCTGGCCGGTCGTGGCCTCGCGGTGAGCGAGGGCGCGCTGCCCGAGGTGGGGGTGCGTCACTCCAGCGGCGCGGCGCAGATCGTACCGGCGAGCCGGGTGCGCTACCTGGCCGAGACGGCCGAGACCGTGCGCCGCTACCACACCGAGACGGAGAGCTGGGCCCAGCAGGCGCGGCGCGTTCAGCAACTCGAAGCCGTCTGCGCGCAGCTGGCCGCCGCCGGGCTGCCGGTCGCGGACGTGCAGGGGCTGCTGGAGCAGGCCGAGCACCGCCTGGCGCCGGAGGCGCGGACACTGCTGGAGCAGTGGCCGCTGACCAAGGACGCCTACTCCGGCGACGAGTTGGTGGTCAGCGTGCGCGACCGTGAGCTGCGCACCGCGCTGACACGGGAATCGCTGTCCGGCAACCAGGTCCGCCGCGTGGCGCTGCCGCGCTACTCCGACGCCGGCGACCTGCTCGGCTTCCTGCGCCGGGAGAACCTGCCCGGATACTTCCCCTTCACCGCGGGCGTCTTCCCGTTCAAGCGCGAGGGCGAGGACCCGGCCCGGATGTTCGCGGGCGAGGGCGACCCGCAGCGCACCAACCGCCGCTTCCACTACCTCTCCAAGGACAGCGAGGCGACCCGGCTGTCCACGGCCTTCGACTCGGTGACCCTGTACGGCCGCGACCCGGGGGAGCGGCCCGACGTCTACGGCAAGGTCGGCACCTCCGGGGTCTCGGTGGCCACCCTGGAGGACATGAAGGCGCTCTACGACGGCTTCGACCTGGTCGCCCCGACCACCTCGGTGTCCATGACCATCAACGGTCCGGCCCCGACCATCCTGGCCTTCTTCCTCAACACCGCCATCGACCAGCAGCTGGACGCGTTCCGTACCGAGCAGGGTCGCGAACCGTCCGAGCAGGAGGCGTCCGAGGTCCGGGCACGCACCCTGGCGACCGTGCGCGGCACCGTGCAGGCCGACATCCTCAAGGAGGACCAGGGCCAGAACACCTGCCTGTTCTCCACCGAGTTCAGCCTGCGGATGATGGCCGACATCCAGGAGTGGTTCATCCGGAACCAGGTGCGCAACTTCTATTCCGTGTCCATCTCCGGCTACCACATCGCCGAGGCCGGGGCGAACCCCATCAGCCAGCTGGCCTTCACCCTGGCCAACGGCTTCACCTACGTCGAGGCCTACCTGGCCCGCGGCATGGACATCGACGACTTCGCCCCCAACCTGTCCTTCTTCTTCTCCAACGGCATGGACCCGGAGTACACGGTGCTGGGCCGGGTGGCCCGCCGGATCTGGGCGGTCGCGATGCGCGAGCGCTACGGGGCGAACGAGCGCAGCCAGAAGCTCAAGTACCACGTCCAGACCTCGGGCCGCTCCCTGCACGCCCAGGAGATGGACTTCAACGACATCCGCACCACGCTCCAGGCGCTGACCGCGATCTACGACAACTGCAACAGCCTGCACACCAACGCCTACGACGAGGCGGTGACCACTCCGACCGAGGACTCGGTCCGCCGGGCCCTGGCCATCCAGCTCATCATCAACCGTGAGTGGGGCCTCGCCATGAACGAGAACCCCCTGCAGGGATCGTTCGTCATCGACGAACTCACCGACCTGGTCGAGGAGGCGGTCCTCGCCGAGTTCGAGCGGATCAGCGAACGGGGCGGCGTGCTCGGCGCGATGGAGACCGGCTACCAGCGCGGACGCATCCAGGACGAGTCCATGCTCTACGAGCAGCGCAAGCACGACGGCACCCTGCCCCTCATCGGCGTCAACACCTTCCGCAACCCGCGCGCCACGGACGAGGGCGCCACGACACTCGAACTCGCGCGGGCCACGGAGGCGGAGAAGCAGTCCCAGCTGGAGCGCGTCATCGACTTCCAGGGCCGGCACCACGACCCCGCGCGGGCCGCCCTCGCCGCTCTCAAGGAGGCGGCCACCGGCGGGCACAACGTGTTCGAGGTCCTCATGGACGCCGCCCGGGTGTGCTCCCTCCAGCAGATCACCGAGGCGTTCTTCGAGGTCGGCGGCCAGTACCGGCGCAACGTCTGACCGGAGAAGAGGCGGGTCGCCCGGCTTCGGTGAGCGGGCTGAGCCGCGCGTCGGGGCGCGGGCGCACCCGAGGCGGACGTGCCCGACGGCCGTCATCCGGTCAGGACGGCACCTGGAAACCGAGGACCGCCGGTCACATCCGGCGGTCCTCGGCCGGGCCCCGCCGAGTTCAGCGGACGGCGGTCTCCTCGGTGATCCGGGTGATCAGCCCGTCGAGCACCTGCTCCGCCTGCTCCGGGTCGAAGTCCTCTCCCAGCCGCTTGCGCACCCCGTCGTCACTGAGCAGGTGGTGCACGGTCGGCGTCACACCGTGCCGGGCGAGGCAGTTGCGGGCGCACTGCAGCACGCATCCGTCGACGGCGACGACCGGGCGGTCACTCCGGGCCTTGCGCACCAGGCTCGGCACATCGCCTCCGACACCGGCGATGCACGACATCTCGGCGATGCCGCGCCGGTCGAGCTGGACGGCGATCCAGTTGGTCATCTGGGCCGCGCTCGAACAACCCGAGCACGAGTAGACGAGGGGCAGATCACGGCGGTTTTTCACCAAGGGGTCCTCGTTCGCAACAGGAGGGGTCAAGCCGTGCGCGGCACGGCGGGCGGGGCACGGTGCGGAGTGCGCGGTGCGCACCTTGCGAGCCTAGGGCCGGGCCGCGGGCCGGGGGATGGGTCCAACGGGGTACCGGCCAGGGCCGTTCGGGCCCGCTCCGGCACCGGACGTTCCGTCCTTCCCGTGCCGCACCCCGGCCGGGCGGGGGCCGGGGTGCGGTGCCGGTCAGCGCACGCGGAAGACGCCGTGCGCTCCGCGCTCCGCGTCGGTCATGACGTGCGTGACGAAGGCGTAGCTACCCGCTTCGGGGAAGGACAGCTCGACGAAACCGCCCGATGCGGGAGCGAGGTCGAGGACCTGTGCGCCACCGCGCTCGGAGCCTCCCGGCCGCAGATCGTAGGCGCCCTCACGGAAGACGGTGTCGAACTGGCCGCCCACGACGTGGAAGGCGCTGCCCACGTTCGGCCCCGCCGCCAGGACCCAGATCCGTACGCGTTCACCCGTCCTCGCCGTCAGCGGGTCGTGGTCGTACTGGTTGGCGTACCCGTTGAAGGCGACCATGTCGGGCTCCTTGGCCTTCACCTTGCCGGCGTCCGCCGTCCCGTTCTGCTCGCCCAGGTAGGACTCCGACTGGACCAGTACGTACTCACGGTCCACCTCCGGCAGGCCGGGCGGGTCGATGATCACCGCGCCGAACATGCCGTTGGCGATGTGCAGGGACATCGGCATGGTCGAGCAGTGGTACATCCACACCCCGCTGCGGGTGGCCTTGAACCGGTACGTCAGTGACTTGCCGGGCTGGATGGTGCGCATCGGCCGGTCCGGCGCCAGCGCACCGGCGTGGAAGTCGACCGAGTGGCCTATCGTGCCGTCGTTGACGAGGGTGATCTCGAAGGTGTCGCCGACGCGGCCGCGCAGTACGGGTCCGGGAGCCGTCCCGTCGAAGGTCCACAGCGTCTGCCGAACACCGGGGGCGACCTCCGCCTCCGCCTCCTTGACGGTGAGGGTCCGCTTGTGCAGCGTGGAGCCGGGTCCGTCCGTCGCGGGCGGCAGTTCGGCGTCGCGGGCGGTGAAGCCCTCAGCCGGCTCGGCCATCGGATCGAACGCTTCCGCGGCGGACCCGCCCGTGCCCCCGGACGTTCCCCCGCCGTGGTCGTGCGTGCCTCCACCGTGGTCGTGCGTGGTTCCGCCGACTTCCTCGGACCCGGTGCCGTCCACCGTGTCCGGCCCCCGGGTGCCCGTGACGCGCACCGCGAAGACCATGCCCATCTGCCGGTGCCCGACCACCGAGCACCAGCCCGAGAGGTCCCGGCCGACGACTCCGGCGTCCAGCGTGCCCCGCTTCCCAGGGGTGAGCCGGTCGGTGCGGGCGCCGGTCTCCAGCACCAGGTCGTGCGTGTCGGTGCCGGTGTTGCGCAGCCGGACCACCAGGCGGTTCCCCGCGGGCACGTCGACGGCGGAGGGCGAGAACCGCATGCCGCGGATCGTCACGTCGACCGTGGTGGTGAGGCCGGTCGGCTTCACCACGCCGCCGTCCGCGCCCGTGGCGGCGGACCGCTCCACGACGGGCAGCGAACGCGCGTCCACCGCGCCGCCCCCCGCGACGGCCAGCACCACGACCGCGAGCCCGAAGGCCACGCCGCCGAGCACCCGGTGCGGGGCCGCCGGCACCTCGGCGGGCGCCGGGGCCGGAGCGGACCCAGGGTCCGCGTCCCCCCGCGCCGCCCTGCGGCGGTTCCGCAGGCCGCGAACGACCGTGAGCACGAGCAGGACGAGGAAGTGGAGCAGCACCACCAGCAGCAGCAACGAGCACGCCACCCGGACCATGGACGGCACCGGGAGCACGCAGAGCAGCAGCGCGGCGTTGGTGACGGCCAGCCGGGCCGGCCAGGCCCGTTCGAGTCCCGCGGCGGCGGCGCGTACGGCCGCCGGGCCGCCGCCCAGGACCACGGGCACGAGGAAGCTGAGCGCGCCGAGCAGCACCTGGGCGATCCAGCCGGCGGCGAGCGGCGCGGTCAGCAGCGACGTGCGCTCCGTCACCGTCGTCCAGGACGTCGTGGAGAGAAGGATGCCGCCCAGGGCCGTCAGGGATCCGGCGAGCCAGAGGCAGCCCGCGGCCACCGACCAGGCGGCGAAGGAGTTCGGCGTCTTCGCGCGGGCCTCGCGCAGCCAGGGCCTGCCCGCGACCACGAGTCCGGCGGCGTAGCCGGCCACGCCGACGGCGGCCAGGGGCGGCGGGGCGAGCAGTGCGGCGGCGACGGCCGCGGCGAGGCCGACGAGCAGGACGGGAAGAGCGGTGCGCCCCGCCCGTTCCGCGCCCTCCGCCACCCGGGTGCGCAGCATCGTCGGCCACAGGGTGATGAGTGTTCCGGCCACGGTGAGGCCGACCCAGCCGAGCAGGTTGATCATCTCGTGTGCGATCAGCAGCCGGTCGGAGAGATCACCGGCGAGACCGCCGCGGGCCATGACGACACCGAGCGCGGCACCCGCGGGCAGCAGGGCGGAGGCGGCCGTGTAGTAGCGCACGGTCATGGAGAACCGGCCGGGCAGGGCCCGGCGCAGGAGCCGGACCAGCCACACGGCGTGGGCGGTGACCGCGGCCGCGACCAGGCATCCGCCGGCGAGGACCGCGTGCCACCGCCCGGTGAGCATGCCGCCCATCACGGCGACGGCTCCGGCGTTGAGGCAGACCAGCCGCAGGGCCGCGGGGGCGCCCCGGTTCGCCTCCGGCAGCCGCAGCACGGACGCGGCGAAGTGCCCCGACCAGATGACGACGGCGTTGGTGACCGCCCCGAGCAGCAGTACGTGGACGAGCAGCCAGGAGGAGTGCGGCAGGAAGTGGTGGGCGGTCGCGACCGCGGCGAACAGCGCGAGCCAGGCGACCACGACCGCGTTCACGCCGAGGTGCCAGAGGGCGCGCGGTGATCGTCCTGGCGGCTTCGGGGCGGGGCCGCTCGCCGTGGGGGGAGACAGGTGCGTCGTCACCGGGGGTTCCTAGGGTTGTCGGGGGTCGTCGCCGCACCGGTACCGGCGGGCCTGGGCCGGGCGGTCGTCCGTGTCGCCGCGGACGCGCGTCGGGTGGCGGTCACCGACGAGGTCGCCGCCGTCAGGACGAACAGCAGGACGGCGGCGATGTTGAGGACCGCGCCGAGCCGCCACGCCCCTTCGACCTCGCGGAGGTCGCCGATCACCACGCGCAGGGCCAGGGAGAGGTGCAGCAGCCAGGCCGCCACCGCGAGCGCCGGGTGGTACGGCAGGGGGCGGCGCAGTACGGCGGGCAGGATCACCGGGGCGTGCGCCATGATCATCGACATGACGAAGCCCAGGAAGACGGCGTGCACCCCCGCGTCGTAGCGGGTGCCGTCGGTGACCGGCCCGGTCAGCAGCCACAGGGCGCCGGCGAGGCCCAGCCACGCGTATCCGGCGAGCAGGCACGCCGCGGTGAAGCGGGGCAGTCCGGTGGAGCGCAGCAGACGGCGGGCGACGTCGTGCACGACGAGCCAGGCGACCAGTGACAGCAGGGCGGCGCCGAGCAGCAGGGCACCTGTCGCGGGCCACATGAGGGTGGTGACGACGCCGGCGGTGACGGCGCCGACACAGCCCAGGAAGGTCTGTTCCGCCGAGGGGGCCAGGGCGCCCACCCGGGCGAGTTCCAGCCGTTCTCCGGCGATGGTCAGGACGAGGAACGCGACCAGCCAGGGCAGCACCCGCGGGATGTCGAGGCCGCCCAGCCACAGCAGTGCCGCGCCGAGTGCGGACACGGCGCCCGCGGCCTGCGCGATCAGGGCGGCACTCGGCTGCCGGTGCCAGAAGCGCACGTACAGGGCGACCAGGGCGGCGGATCCGGCGACGAGCAGCAGCCGCGGCAGGACCAGGTCGACCGGAGTGAGCAGGAGCAGGCCCCCGGCGCCGAGGCAGGCGGGGGCGAGGTACGGCAGGCGGCCGCCCAGGGCGACCGCGCGTTCCAGCGCCACCAGAGTGCCGGCGAAGCCGAGCACCAGCAGCATCCCGTGGACCTTCGGCAGCCGGTCACCGGTGACCGGGGCGGGGAGGCCGAGCAGGACGAGGGCGGCGTCGAGACCGGCGAGCAGACAGAGACCGGCGGCCAGCAGCAGGGGCGCCCGGCGGATGCCCGCGCGCCGGGCGGCGCGGGCGGGGGCGGCGGGGGTCACCGGTCCTCCCCGGGCGTGGTGGGCCGGTGCGGGTGCGCTACGGCGTCCGGGTCCGCCGGCCCGGTTCCCGTGTCCGGCCCGGTCCCCGTGTCCAGGTGGAGGCGGCAGGCGTCGGGTTCGGCGAACGGAAGCAGTTCGACGTCCTGGGGTGTCTCGCCGAGGGCGCCGAGGGCGGCCCGGGCCAGTCCTTCGTGGACGCCGCAGATCACGCCGGGGTGCTCGCGGGCCGTCTCGACGAAGGGGCAGCGCCGCAGCCGGACCCGGCGCGTCCGGGCGTCCGCCTCCGGTGCGAACCCGATCTCCCCGAGGAGGTGCAGCAGCCGTTTCCGCGCCTCCTCGGGATCGGCCGTCGGCTCCTGCCCGGCGGTCAGGACGCGTCCCCAGTCCTCGCCCGCGGCGAGGGCGTCCGCACGCGGATCGGTGCTGGAGCGGGCGATCTGGGCGGCGAGCACTGCGGCGAGTCCGGCGTACTCCCGTGCGGGGGACGCCTGCGGCGGGCGTGCCCGGTAGCGCCAGGCGGGACGGCCGCGCCCCGCGGGTGCGGACCGTTCGCGTACGGCGAGATCGTCGTCCACCAGGGCGTCCAGGTGTTCGCGGACGGTGTTGGTGTGCAGCGCGCACACGTGCGCGAGCGTCGTGGCGGTCACGGGAGCGGCCTGGCCGCGCAGATGCTGCAGGACGTCGCGGCGCTGCCGGGACAGCGGCAGGCGGTTCGATCCGCTGCCGGGGAGGGGGCCATTATTTTCCACGGACATGTCCGTACTATATTGCAGACACCGGCCCCGGACCGACCCGGACGGGGCCGTCGGCTGGAAGGACGACCCCTCATGAGCACCCTGACCATCGCATCGGACCCCCAGGACGCGGCGGCCGCCGAAGCCGTCGAGGCACATCACACGCAGTTGGCGGGTGAGCTGGCCGGGCGGGTCGCCATGCTGATCGCTGCCGCGGACCGCGACCCGGCCGCGGCGGACGGGATCCGCCGCGGACTGGTCGACTTCTGCGACCGCGACCTCGTTCCGCACGCGGCCGCCGAGGAGGAGACCCTCTACCCCGTCGCCCGCGGCCTGCCCGCGGTCGGCCTCCTCATGGACGGCATGCTCGCCGAGCACCGCAGGCTGGTCGCGCTCGTCGACGCGCTGCGCGACGCCGGCTCCGCCGTACAGGCGGCGGCCGACGGCCGGGCGCTCCAAGTGCTGTTCGAGGAGCACCTGGAGAAGGAGAACACCCTCGTCCTGCCGCTGCTCACCGGTGCCCCGGACATCTCCCTCTCCGGACTCCTGGAGGGAATGCACGAGATCCTCGGTCATGAGCACGGGGACGGGGCGGCGGCCGAATCCGGCGGCGGGTGCGGCGGAAGCTGCGGCTGCGGCGGATCGGACGACACCGAGGTGCCCGAGCTCGACGTGCGGGACGTCCCGCACTCGCTGCGCCACGCCACGGTCTTCGGCGCGATCGCCGCCGTGCCCTCCGGGCGGGCCATGGTCCTCGTGGCACCGCACGACCCCCTGCCGCTGCTGGCCCAGATCGAGGACCGGCACCCCGGCGCGTTCGCGGTGGAGTACCTGCAGCGCGGCCCCGAGGCGTGGCGCCTGCTCCTCACCCACCGCTGACCGGGGCGGAGCCGCGGCGGCGGTCCCGCGACGCCCCGCACGGCGGATCGCCGCCAGCCGCTCAGGCTCCGCGTCGGCCGCGACCCCGGTCGCCAGGACGCGTTCGGTCACGGCATGCCCGAGCAGGTGTACGGAGACCTGGACGCCGCAGTCGAGACGTTCGGCCACATCCGTCCGGCCCGCGGCGTCGGGGCGCACCGGCGATGTGCGGGCGCGCGTGCCGGGGCCTCACGCGGCGTGGACGTGCCGGCCGTCTCCGACGACGGAGCGGACCTCGGCGATCAGGCGCGTGATCAGGGACTGGGGGGCGCGGTCGGTCCACACCACCGCGAGGTCGAAGGGCTCGGCGTCCGTGACCTGGATCCAGCGCACGTTGCCGGCGGGCATCAGCGTGTCCAGCGGTTGCGGGGCGAACCAGACGCCCCGGCCGCGGCCGACCTCCAGCAGACAGTCCTCCACCTGGGGCACGACCGGACCACGTGGTGCGGGGCCGCCGTCAGGGCGGGGGTCCATGAGCCAGAACCGTTCGGCTTCCGGCGAGGTGAGGACATCGGGACGCAGGACCGGGGCATCGGCGAGGTCGGCGAGCGTCAGACCGGAACGGCCGGCCAGGGGATGGCGGGCGGACAGCGCCACCGCCCGGGGATCGGTGCGGACCACGGCGGTGTGCAGCCCGACGTCCCTGACCGGCAGCCACATGAAGGCCGCGTCCGCGTGCCCGTCGGTGAGCAGTTCCAGCTCCTGTCTGGGGTTGCGCGCGCCGTTCAACGTCACCCGCAGACCGGGGACCGTCTTCTCCATGGTGTCGGCCACGTCGATGGCGAACAGGGTGGTGGCGGCGGGACAGCAGGCCAGTCGGAGCGTGCCGGTCTGGGCATCGGCCACGGCGCGCACCCGTGCCGCCAGGCGGTCGACGTCGTCGACGACGTTCGCGCCCCCGGCGGCGAGCTCCTCCCCGGCGGCGGTGAGCAGCACACCGCGGGAGGTGCGCACCAGCAGGCCGACGTCCAGGGAGCGTTCCAGCTGCCGCACATGCGTCGACACCGCTTGCTGGGTCAGGTGAAGCACCGCCCCGGCCCGGGTGATGGACCGCTTCTGCGCCACGACGAGGAACGAACGCAGATGCCGAAGATCGATGTCGCGCATGCCCAACAGCCTAGTGGCCACAGCGATTTGCGGTGATGGCACAAGAATTCGTTGTTTCCGCCGACGGCGCTGCCGCGTCCAGAATCGTCGCGTCGGCCTGCGAGGGAGCGGAGCGGGTGTCCTGACCACCTGCCCGTCGAAGCCGGGCCCGACTTCGAATCCTGTGACAGGAGAGAACCAGTGGGTACGACCGACCATCCCGCCCCGGCGGACATGCTTCGCCTCGTGGAGCGCCAGGCCGTGATCGATGTGTGCACGCGCATGGCGTGGCACGCCGACCGGCGCGACTGGGAGGCGCTGAAGGACGTGTTCGCCGACGAGGTGCGGCTGGACTACACGAGCCTGAACGGCGGCGAACCGGCCTTACTGGCCCCGAGGGAGATCGCGGACGCCTGGTCCCGTGTGCTGGGAGGGTTCGACGCGACCCAGCATCTGATCGCCAACCACCTGGTGACGCTGGCGGAGGACACGGCGGTGTGCACTGCGGCGTTCCAGGCCACCCACCGGCTGGCGGACCCGTTCGGGGCACCGTTGTGGACGCTGGGTGGTACCTACCGATTCGATCTGGTCCGTTCCGGTGAGGGGTGGAGGATCAGCGGAGTCGTGATGACCGCTGTCTGGGGCGACGGCAACAGGGAGTCGACGGCGTCGGCGGCGAGGGCGGCCGGATGAGACGACGGCACGGCATCGCCCGGCCGGCTCCGCGGTTCATGGCATCGGCGCGCGGAGAACCGTCCGGAGTGCCCCGAAGACCTTGTGACTGTCCCGGCGCGGCAGCGATCGACACCAGCCGCTCCGATTCCGGCCGTGGCGCCGTCCGCGGCCGGACCGTCCCCGGCCATGTCAACTGATCGGAAGGAACGTTCGTGACGACCCGGCAGAAGATCACTTTCCTCAGCGGCGGGACCGCCCTGACCGGCAACCTGTTCCTGCCCGGCTGCGGTACCCCGGCTCCGGGGGTCGTGGTGGCGGGCACCTGGACGAGTGTCAAGGAGTTGATGGCCGACCGGTACGCCGAACGACTGGCCGACCGCGGATACGCCGCCCTGTCCTTCGACTTCAGCGGTTTCGGTGAATCCGGAGGTGAACCGCGTGACGTGGAGGATCCGGCGCGCAAGATCCGCGACATCCACCACGCCGTGACGTTCCTGGCCGGCCACCCGTCGGTCGACGGCGGCCGGCTGGGCACCCTCGGAATCTGCGCGGCCGCGATGTACATGGCCGCCAACGCCGCACACGACGAGCGCGTCGGTTCCTTGGCGCTGGTCGCGCCCTGGCTCCACGACGCGGCGATCTGCGAGGCAGCCTACGGAGGTGCGGACGCGGTCGCCGAGAAGATCGAGGCCGCCCGGAAGGCGCGTGCCCGGTTCGTGCGGACCGGCGAGGTCGACTACGTCCCGGTGGTCAGCCCCACCGACGAACACGCGGCCATGCCCTACGACATCGACTTCTACCTCAACCCCGACCGCGGAGCCGTCCCCGCCTGGCCCAACCGGTTCGCCGTGATGGCCTGGGAGGACTGGCTCACCTACGACTCCATCGCCCTGGCGCCGCGGATCACCCAGCCCACCCGGCTCGTCCACAGCGAGGACGCCGCCATCCCCGACGGCGCCCGCCGCTTCCACGCGGAGCTGGCCGGACCGAAGGACATCCTCTGGGCGCAGGGCAGCCAGTTCGACTTCTACGACCAGGAGCCCCAGGTCACGCTCGCCGCGGACGCGGTGGCCGCGCACTTCGCCAAGACCCTGTGAATTCCCCGCCGCAGGCCCACCCGGCGTGCCGGCGCCGACGCCGTCCGGATCCCGGCCGCGCGTCGAGGCGTGCCGCCGGGCGCCGTCCCGCTCCATCCGCCACAGGGCCCTCGCCCACGGCGGGTGTCCCACCACCGACCGCACCCCCGACGACACGAAGGCCTCAGATGAAGAACCGCCGACTGCGACGCCTGCTGGGCGTGGCCTCCGCCGCCCTCTGCGCGAGCACCTCGATGGTGGGCTGTTCGAACAATGAGACCTCCGGAACACCGCATGCCGAAGCGCCGGGGCCGGGACGGTTCGCCTCACCCCATCCAGGCTCCGTCAACACCTACTGGATCGAGGCGCCCGAGGGCCTGGTCCTCGTCGACACCCTGCGCACGCCGGAGGACGCCGACAGGGCGGTAGCGGCGATCAGGAAGACCGGCGAACCCGTCGTCGCCATCCTGCTGACCCACTCCCATCCCGACCACGTGGGCGGAGCGCGTTCCTTCCACGAGGCTTTCCCCCGTGCCTCCCTGTACGCGTCCGAGGCGACCGACGAGGCCATGCGGGAGGACAAGCGGAACTTCTATCCTCTGGCGCGTTCGGCGAACCCCCGCTTCCCGGCCCGGCTCACCTACGCCGACCGCACCTTCGAGGACGGCGCCGCACTGCGGGTCGGCGGCCTCCGCTTCGAGACCGCCGGATTCACGGCGGGCGAGTCCGACACCGCGACCGTCTACTACCGCCCCGACACCGGCGACCTCTTCTCCGGCGACCTGGCGGGCAGGAAGGTCATGCCCGCCCTGATCGAAGGGAACAGCTGCGGCTGGCTGCGGATCCTCGACCGACTGGGCCGGCGCTTCCCGAAGGCCAGGACGATGTATCCGGGGCACGGAGCCCCGGGCCCGGCCCGGACACTCATCGACGACCAGCGCGGCTACCTCCAGCGGTTCCGCGACATGGTCCGGCCCGCCACCGCCCGGAGATCACCCGAGGGCCGGTCGGTCACTCCCGGCGAACAGAAGCGGATCACAGCCGAGTTGGAGCGCGCCTACCCCGGCCGTCCGCCCGTCGCGGACCTCCCGACCCTCGTGCAGGAGAACATCAAGGCAGTGGCCCGCGAACTGCGCACCGGGGCCGCCACGAAGGGTTCCGCGGCCTGCGCGGACCAGGCCGGCGAGGGCACGCCGGACAACTGACAGCAGGGCGGCAGGCGACCGGGACGCGGTGGCGCCACCTTTCCGCCGCACGTCAGGCGCCCATCGCGTTCAGAGCCAGAGCGGACCGCTTCAAGCACCGACCGGGGCAGCTGCTCCCCGGTCGGTGGAAGAAGTACAACACCCAGATCGCGTTGGTGGTGCAGACGATGCGGCGGATCTCGGTGTCGAACCGCAGGAACGGGGTGAACTCTTCCCGCGGGAGACCGTCTCCACCATGGACAGAGCCGGAGAAGGGCCGGGTCCGCAACACGGACCCGGCCCCAGGCCGGTCACTTGTGGGCATCAAGGACGATGCCCGCCGGTCACCACAGAGAGATGTACGGCGACATCGCCGGATACCACGCCAACGCGAGACACGGCAGCAGGCACAGCCGGGCCGCCGTCAGCGACCAGCCGAGCCGTCGCGGCCACAGCTGCTCACGCGAGACCAGGGCCAAGGTCAGCAGGAGCGAGACCGCGAGTCCGATGCCGGACCACTCCATGTACGGGACGTCCGCGAGGAAGACGTAGGGGTCATCTCGCCAGGTCCACAGGGTCCGGGCCACGAGAAGGGTCGGGACCGCCTCCGCGGCGACGCCCCACACCCAGGGGCCGCGCCGCATCAGTACCACTCCGGCTTGGGCTGGTAGATCCAGATCTTCATCTTCGGCTCGGCGCTCTTCCGTGCGGCCAGGCTGCGGTACTTGTAGTTCCTGTTGTGCTGGGTCACGTAGATCTTCCCGTTGCTGATCTTGCTGATGATCGAGGCATGGTCGACTTTCCCGTCGTCTTCCAGTCGTAGAAGACGATGTCATCGGTGAACGCGTTGCTCGTGTTCCGCTCGGAGGACAACATGTGCCGCTCCATGAAGGTCTTGAGGTACGCCGCGTTGATCCACGTCCAGGCCTCATCGTGGACCCAGTTGCTCACGGCCCAGGTAGCCGCTCCCGCACGCAGGCAGGTACCGGCTTGAAGGGCGTCGAAGGAGACCGCGGTGGTGGCTGCGGTGAGCGTGGAGAGCAGCACCGGCTTCGCGCCGACGGAGAAGGTGTAGCGCATCTCGGTCTCGCCGGCCTGGTCGGTCGGATCTGCTCCAGGCGTACTCACGTCGGTCACGATGGTGTCCTCGGTGCGCACCGTCACACGTATGGTGACCGTCTTGCCGTCGGCAGACGGAATGGCCAGACAGTGGTGCGGGAGCTCTGAACTCGCGTGGCCCGAGCGGATCGCGGCGCCGTCCGTCTCCGCGCTGTCCGGAAAAACCGACTGCGTATCCGGAGCAGGGCCCGGCCGCGCACGGCCGGGTGGAGGACCGGTCGTGGACGGCGGCGAGGGCGGCCATTCTGATCGGCAGGAAGTCCCCGTCTCCCACAGCGCCTCCGGGACGACGAGGCCGACGCGTCGGCTCGGCTTCAGCCCGCAGGTCCCCGCACGACGGGCCGCCGAGCAGGCCGTCACCACGGGGAAGGAGGCGACCTGGGGCGAGGTGAAAGAACCCGGGCGGACCGCGGGGGGCCACATCTGCTTCGAGGACGAGGCGGACTTCATCCGTCGGCCGCCCAAGGGGCGTGGCTGGGGCCGATTTCGCTTGGCGGACCCGTTGGACAGGGCTTTCGGGTGCCCGAGGGGCCATGTCAGTGACTTGGCCTTCCGGCCGAAGGGGCCGGAGCCGACAGCCGTCGATGTCGTCGGTCAGGCTCTGGAGTACCGGCCCTTCGCACTGTGTCCCCTGTCGTCGTGGACGGTCTTCGGCGGGCTCACCCCTCCTGCGACGTCTGGGGTGGTACTCCGTCGAGCAGTACGTCCCGCAGCGCGCCCAGCAGTTCCAGGCCCCGTGCACGGACCGCCGACGGTGTCTCCTCGTGGCGCCGGTCGGCGATGACCGCGAGAGCCGCCGCGGCCTGGCGGGCGAAGAGCGCGAGGAGGTCGAGTTCGGAGAGGCTGGAGCGGGACTGCTCGGCGGGGTCGAGCACCTCGAGCACGCCGAGGACCCGGTCGCGGTGGGCGAGCGGCGCGGCCATGAGCGCGTCCGGCACGTACCCGGTCGACTTCGCGACGTCCTCGGCGAACATGCTCTGCTCCCGGAGGTCGTCCGCGATCATGGGTTCACCGGAGACGAGGACCCAGCCCGCCAGGCCCCGGCCGGCCGGGAACCGGGAGCCCACGAGGGACTCCTCCCCCTCCCCGGCCACGGCCTGGAAGACCAGCTCGTCGGTGGCCCGGTCGTGCAGCAGGACGGAACTGGCCGCGGCGCCGAAGATGGCCCGCGCGGTGTCGACGACGGACTGCAGCAGATCGTGCTCCGCGCTGCCGACGCGCGTCGCGGGGCCCACACCTGTGGCGGGCACGAGGCCGGGGGACTGGGTCATCATTCACCTCGGGTTCCTGGTTCGCCGATGCGCACGTTCGCGGCGGAGAGGTAGAGCGCGTGTTTGATCTGGAACGGTGTCAGCTTCGGGCGGGTGCCGAGCAGGCGTGCGCACATCCCGCTGATGAAGGGGGTGGCGAAACTGTTGCCCGTGGTACGGATGGTCTTGCCGCCGGTCCAGGCCACCTGCACGTTCTGGCCGGGGGCGAAGAACTCGACGGGCGGCGCGGGGTTGTAGAGGAAGAGCCCGGTGTCGTCCTCGCGGTGCGTACCGACCGAGATGACGGACGAGAACCGCCAGGGAAAGCTCTCCACCGGTGTGTTGTGGGCGGACGCCACGAGCGTGGTGCCGGTGAAGAACGCCTGGTCGGCCAGGGCCCGCAGGGTTTCGAGGAACTTCGGCCGGGTCGTGGACAGACTGAGGTTGACCACGTCGAAGCCCTGGTCGACGGCCCAGCGCAACCCGGTGAGCAGGGCCTCGCCCGTGCCGGTGAAGCCCTCGCCCAGCACCCGCACGCTGTACAGCTCGCAGTCCGGGGCGACCCGCCGGACGATGCCGGCGCAGGCCGTTCCGTGCCCGCAGCCGTCGCCGGCGCCGTCGGGCAGCCGGCCGCTGTCGACGACGTGGAGGCCTCCGTCGGAGGCGGACGCCACCTCGTAGGAGCCCTGGACGGCACCGACGGAAGGGTGCCCGCACTCCACCCCGGTGTCGACCACGCACACCCGCACCCCTCCGCCGTCCGACCACGCCGAGGGATCGGCGGGCAGGTCGGGCACCGTGTCGGCGAGCATCGCGAGGTCCTCGGGGGAGCGGTCACGCAGGCTCCAGGTGAGCCCTCCCGCCGTTCCTGCGGTCATCGGGTCCTGCCTTCCCGTGCGGCCGGGCGTTCCGCGCCGCGGGCCGTGGCCGTCGTCTCGTCGGCGAACGCGGACGCGCGGTCCGTGCCCGGCCGGTGTCCCTTGGCGGAGAAGTGCTCCCGCGCCGTGCGCGCCTCCCGCGCCGCGTCCGCGGCCCGACCGAGCGCGCGCAGCGTGTGGGCGAGGTCGAGGGCGGCGGTGCCCCGGACGAGCGGGGAGTCCGTCTCGCCCGCCACGGCGACGGCCCGGTCCGCGCAGGCGCGCGCGAGGTCCGGCTCCCCGGAGAGCGCCAGGGCACGGGCCCGCAGTCCGTACGCGTCGGCGGACTCGGCCGGAGGCAGGCCGGACGGTCCGGGGTCCGGCAGGGCCAGCGCCTCCGCCGGCTCCCCGCGGTCCAGCAGGATCCGCGCCCGCTCCCGGGCGATGCCGGGCAGCGCACCCGTGGCGCCCAGTTCGCGTCCCGCGCGTGCCGCCTCGTCGAGGAGGGGCAGGCTCCGGGCGGGCGTCCCGGTCAGCGTCTCGACCTCCGCGGCGAACAGCGGGACGAACAGCGCGCTCTCGGCGTAACCGAGGCCGCGGGCCAGGCGCGCCGCCTCGGCCAGCCGCTCGCGCGCCTCCGCGGGACGGCCCTGCAGGGCCAGGAGCACGGCGAGCGGGCAGCCCAGGGTGGCGCGGACGGTCGGCCGGCCGGCACCGTGCGCCGCCAGCAGTTCCTCGCAGCGCGCCACGGCACGCGCGACGGGGGTGGGGCCGCGCCACAGGGAGATGCCGACCGCGCCGAGCGCCAGGGCGCGTTC
This sequence comes from Streptomyces sp. NPDC058751, assembly GCF_042746485.1. Lineage (NCBI taxonomy): Bacteria > Bacillati > Actinomycetota > Actinomycetes > Kitasatosporales > Streptomycetaceae > Streptomyces > Streptomyces sp. NPDC058751. Next base: position 289,024 of record NZ_JBHYPZ010000002.1, read on the forward strand.
GGGTTCGGCGTCGGCGCGGTCGGCGTGGTCGAGGGCCCTGTGGAGCAGTTCCTCGGCCTCGGCGTGCAGTCCGCGCCGTTGACGGTCCTGGGCGATACGGACGCAGGCACGGGCGATGCCCTGGTCGTCGCCCGCTCGGGTGAACAGCGGGAGTGCGGCCTCGGCCACCTCGGCGGCGGACCCGTGCCGGGGGTCGAGCGCGGTGAGCGCGAGCCGGGCATGGGCGGCGGCCGCCGGATCGTCGGCCCGGTCCGCCGCGGCGAGCGCCTCCGCCAGCAGTTCCCGGCCGCGTTCCGCCTCGCCCCGGGCGACCTTCGTCTCGCCGAGCCTTCGGGCGGCCTCGCCGGCGACGGGCTCGCCGGGGGCGGCCAGGTCCAGGGCCTGGGTGAGCAGGTCGTCGGCCCACGGCAGGTCGGAGCGGGCCAGGGCGGCCGCCCCGGCCCGGGTGAGCAGACCGGCGGCGCGGGCCCGCAGCGCGTCGGTGTCGCCGTCGTTGACGCCCAGTTCGCTGAGCAGCCGGTGGGCGCGGGCCAGGTGGGAGCCGACGGCGGCGTCCCCCGCCTCGTGGCGGACGAGGACACGGGCGGCGTGCTCGTGACGCCGGGCACGCACCTTCTTGGCCATGCCCCGGTACGCGGTCTCCTGCACCAGAGCGCTGCCGAAGCGGAGTGCGGAGCCGGCGGACCGGGCGCGGCCGCCGGACTCGATGAGCCGCCGTCGCAGGAGGCCGCGCAGCAGACCGCCGGGGGACTTCTCCGGGGCCGCGGGCTCCTCGGCGCCGGCCAGTTCGGTCAGGTCGGCGCGCTGGAACTCCCTTCCCAGGACGGCGGCCACCTGCAGCAGGGTCCGTTCCTCGGGCGGCAGCGCGTCGATGCGGGCGCCGAGCAGGGCGTGCACGGTCAGCGGCAGGTCGTCGCACTCGGCGGCCATGGCCGTCAGGTGTTCCAGGTACAGCGGATTGCCCTCGGCGCGGTCGAGCGCGCCCTCCAGCACGCCCTGCCGGTGGGCCGCCACCTCGACGAGCTCGCCGGCGAGGGCGGCCGCCTCCTCGCGGGTGAGCGGCGCGAGCAGCAGCGAAGCGGCGCGCATCCGCCCGCTGCCCCAGCCGGGACGGGTCTCCAGCAGCTCCGGACGCGCCACGCACACCAGGGCCACGGGGGAGCGGTCCAGTTCGTCCAGGAGCCGGTCCGCCAGGTCGAGCAGCGGTCCGGACGCCCAGTGGCAGTCGTCGAGGACCAGTACCACGGGCTGTTCACGGGACAGCGCGTCGAGGAGACAGGCCAGCGCCATGAGGGTGTCGTCCGCGGAGGGGCTGGGAGTTCCGTCCGCGAGGAGACCGGTCCGCAGCAGGCGCAGCGCCTGCTCCGCCTCCGTCCGCTCGGGTCCCGGCAGCGCGGCGAGCGCCGCGTCCTCGCCGACGGCCGTGAAGACCTGGCGCACGGCTTCGGCGAGCGGTGACAGGGAGCCGGACTCGCCGTAGGGCCTGCACCGGCCCTCGCCGTACGCCGGGCGGTCCCGCAGCCACTCGCGCAGCAGGCGCGTCTTGCCGAGGCCCGCCTCGCCGTAGACGGTCACCAGGTGCGAACACCGGTCCGTCTCCAGTTTGCTCGACAGCAGGCGGAGTTCGGCCAGTTCCCGCTCGCGCCCGATGAAGGGGGTGTCGAAGCGGCGCACCCGCTCGGGGTCGTCCTCGTGCAGGGCGACCAGACGGTGGGCCGGGAAGGGGGCACCGACTCCCTTGAGCGACAGCGGTCCTGCGGACTCGGTGACCGCCGTGGGGCCGGCGGCGCGCAGCGTGGCGGGGCCGATGAGGACGTCCCCGGCGCCCGCGTGCTGTTCGAGCCGGGCGGCGATGTTGACGACCTCGCCGGAGGCCAGGGCCTGCCGGGCAGCGGGATCGACGTTCACGACCACCTCACCGGTGTTCACACCGATGCGGACGGCGAGCCGCACGCCGTGCTCCCGCTCCAGCTCGACGTTGAGCCCGTCGAGGCCGGTGACCATGCCGCGCGCGGCGGCGAGCGCGCGGTGGGCGTCGTCCTCGTGGCGCACGGGGACGCCGAACACCGCCATCACGGCGTCGCCGATGAACTTCTCCACCGTGCCGCCGTGCTCCTCGATCCGCGCCCGCATCAGCGCGAAATACCGGAGGGTGACCGTGCGCAGGGTTTCCGGGTCGAGCCGCCCGGACAGGGCCGTCGAGCCGACCAGGTCGCAGAAGAGGACGGTCACCACCCGCCGCTCCTCGGCCGCGGCGGTGTCGCCCGCGGCCACGCACGCGGTTCCGCAGCGGGGGCAGAACGCCGCGCCGTCCGGCGGGGGTTCGGGACACCGCGGGCACTTCACGCGCGCGCCGCCGGTCATCGCGCTGGTCATCAGAACAGCGCTCCGCCGGCGATCTCGCTGTGCGCCTGCACCTCCGGCTCGGCCGCGTCCAGCCGCTCCTTGAGGCCCAGCAGCAGGGTCAGTTCCTGCGTGCTGAGGTCCTGGAGCACCTCCCGCTGCTCGGGGGAGAGGCTGTGCAGCGGGAACCCGGCGTCCTCCAGCGCGCGGAGGCGGTCGCGATCGGGTGCGGGGTCATTCATGGGGGCTCTCCCATTCGGTCGGTACCGCGGTGATGCGGTCGAACAGCTCGGCGAGGGAGGCGACCGTGTGCAGCGCGCTGACGGCGACCAGGGAACGCTGCGCGGTGTCCAGCGGCAGCCGCTCCATCAGCCGGTCCAGGTCGGAGCTGTGCCCGTCGTCGAGGTCCGCGTGGAGGCGTACGGTCTCGAAGGCGGCCAGCGGCAGCCCGGTCTCGCGTGCCAGCCGGCCGGCCAGTCCCGGCGCGGGGGCGTTGCCCTCCAGCACCGCGATGTAGCCGAGCAGGGCCACCGGGTGGCAGTGCTCGAGCCAGTAGTACTGCGCCCCGACCAGGGCGGCCACATGGGGCGGCGGCACGGGGCCGGTCAGCTCGTCCGGTGCCGTCCCGGCCGCGGCCGCGTCGGCGAGCAGCCAGTCGTCGTGCCCCCGTTCCTCCTCGGCGTGCGCCCGCAGGTACCCCGCGAGGGGCCGTGCCACCGGGTCCCGAGGCAGCGCCCCGCAGCGGGCGGCGGCCCGTTCCATCAGCGGAACGGAGGCACGGATCACCTGGTGCATCGCGCGCAGGTAGCGGCGGTAGCGGTCGGGGAGCCCCGGGTCGGAGTGCCACATGCGGGCGGCGGCGGTCCGCAGCACGGGTTGCACGAGGGACAGTTCGAGCCGCAGGCTCGCGACGGCGGACGGGCTCACGCCGGAGCCTCCTCTTCGCCGGGACCGCCGAGCAGTACGAGCGGCGCGTACCGCTCGCTTCCGTACCGCCGCAGCAGACGGGCGGCCCCGGCCTCGTGCTGGAGCCGGGCGCCGAGCGCGTCCATCGCGCCGGCCGCGGGGCGTGAACCGGACCGTTCGGCCGCCTCCAGGGCCGCGGGCCGTCGGGCCAGGCCCCGGCAGTCCGCGCACGACCCGACTCCGGCGGTACGGATGGTGCGCAGCACGGGTGACTCCTGGCAGCGGCGCCGGATCGTGGCCCAGTCGTCCCGCGCGACGTCTCCCAGGCGCAGGTGCTCCGGTACGGGACGGGCGTCCACCACGCGCTGGTTGCAGCAGGCCGTGACCGTGCCGTCGAAGGCCACCGTCGGCCAGGCCGCCATCGCGCAGGGGGCCGGGGATGCCTCGGGGAGAGCCTTGTCCGCGGTGCCCCGGATCGGGACCGTCCGCGAGGACGCCCAGCCCGCCGCCCGCCCCACCGGCCGGACGTGATTGACCAGGACGGCGGCCTGGTCGTGGAATTCCGTACGAATGGAGCTGGTGACGTCCGTGAGATAGGCGTCGTCGGCCGTGGTGCCCGTCACGTGGAAACTCACGTCGATTCCGCTTTCCCTGATGCGGTGCATCGCGCGAAAGACCGCGGCGCGCGGTACTTCACGTTCGTGGAAGACGTCGATGCTCGCCGAGAAGTGGGCGACGTTCCGCAGGGCGCGCAGGATACGGACGGGCACGCGGCCGCCCGCGGCGAAGAACATACCGCTCAGGACCGACGTACGCGTTCCGGCCGCCGCGGCGAGCGCCGCGAGGTCGGCCACGAGCGCGGGCCGCAGGAGGGGCTCGCCCCCCGTGAGCATCAGCACGTCCGGACGGTCCTCGGGGGTGAAGCCGCCGACGAAGCGGCGCAGCGCCTCGGCCGGGGTGTCCTCGCCGCGCGGTCCCGACGAGGTGGAGCAGTGGGCGCAGCTCAGCGGGCAGCGCCTGGTGAGGGTCGCGAGGAGCCCGGCCGCCGGCACCGGACGTAGCGCGATGATCTCCGCCAGCCGCATCTCGCCACCTCCGTAGGCCACCGGGACGTGCGGCCCCAGCGTGCGGGGCACCGGTTCGGTCGCGGTTGGCGGGCGGTTGGAGGCCGGTACGCGGCGCGCGGCCTTCGGGCCGGAGGGGCACGGGCCGGAACACGACAGGAGGATTCACGCCGTTTCGTGCGCTTGACCACTCTTTTGTCCCGGCGGGTGCGTTGCTGCATGCACCTTGAGCCACCCTCGAGTCCATGGCCCCGGAACCGGCTCGTGCGCATCCTGTGGAGGCCGAAGGAATTCCACCGAATTCCCGGAGAACACACGGCTCCTCGCGGATTCCCTCGTCCCCTGCCGCTCCTCGGAGGCTTTCGTGCACAGAATTCCCCACCTCTGTCAGAACTCCGACGACACCGACCCCGACACCGGCTGGGGAAGGGGCTGAGGGGCGAGATGGCCGATGCGCTCACGGAAAGCCGCGGCGCGGCGCCGGATCCCGGAATTCCGCGAGAGCCCGCCGACGGCACCGGCGGGGGAACCGCCACCGCCGCCCCCTTGCGGCTGACCCTCCTCGGCCCCCTGCGGGCCTCCCGCGGCGGTCTGCCGCTGGCCCTCGGGCCGCTGAAACAGCGCCTCGTCCTGGCGGTCCTGCTCACCCGCCCCAACGCGCCGGTGTCGGTGGAGGAACTGACCGACGCCCTCTGGCCGGACGACCCGCCCCGCACGGCCCGCAAGAACCTCCAGGCCTACGTGTCCACCCTGCGCCGGGTGCTCGATCCCGACGACCTGGGCCGGCTGCGCCACGGCCCCGGCGGCTACGTACTGCACCTCACGACGGAGGAATGCGACACCCTGCGCTTCGGCGAGCTCGCCCGGCGCGGCGACACCGAGGCGCGCGCGGGTGCCCCGAGCCGCGCCGCCCGGACCTACCGGCAGGCGCTGGACCTGTGGCGGCACGACCCCTTCAGCGATCTGGCCCCCCGCGCCGAGGCGCTGCGCGCCGCCGTCGAACGGCAGCACGCCAGGCGGCTGGCCGTCTACGAGGCATGGGCGGAAGCGCAGCTGGAGATCGGGGACCCGGCCCCGGTCGCCGACACCGTGGACGAGATGGTGGTCCGCCACCCCCTGCGGGAGCGGCTGCGCGCCGCCCAGCTCACCGCCCTGCACCAGGTCGGCCGCAGGACCGAGGCCCTGGCCGCCTACGACGACTGCCGTCAGCGGCTCTCCCGGGAACTGGGTCTGGAACCCGGCGCGGCGCTCCAGCGCGCCCACCGCGCCCTGCTGGACGAGGCGGCCCCGCCCCGGCCCCGCGGCGGCCCCGCCGGATCGCGGCTGCTCCTCCCGCCGGACCTCGCCGACTTCACCGGGCGCACCGCGGAACTGGAGTCCGTCCGGACCGGGCTGGAGACCGGGGGCGGGCCCCCGGTCCTCCTCACCGGCGCGGCGGGCGTCGGCAAGACGGCCCTCGCCGTACACGTCGCGCACCGCCTCGCCGCGCGCTACCCCGACGGCGTCGTCGCCACCCGGCTGTGCGCCGAGGACGGCTCGGCACGTCCCTGGGCCTCGGTGCTGGCGGAGCTGGCCCGCTCCCTCGGCTGCACCGAGCGGCTGCCCGCGGACCGGGAGGGGGCCGCCACCGTCTGGCGTTCCTGGCTGTCCGGGCGCCGGATCCTGCTGCTCCTGGACGACGCGCCCGACGCCTCCGCCCTCGGCCCGCTGCTTCCGCCCTCGGGCACCGCCGCCGCGCTGGTCACCTCGCGCGGCCGGCTGCCCTGCCTGGAGCCCGCGCACCGGGTGGAACTCCCGCCGCTGCCGCCCGACGAGGGCCTGGACCTGCTCGGCGCGATCATCGGGCGGTCCCGGCTGACCGCCGAGCGCGCCGCGGCGAAACGCGTTGCCGCCGCCACCGGGTACCTCCCGTTCGCCCTGCGGGCGGCCGGAAACCGCCTGTCCGTACTGCGCCACATGCCGCTCGGCCAGTACGCGGACCGCCTCGAACACCCGCTGGAAGCCCTGGACGAGCTCGCGTCCGGCGGTCTCGGGGTCCGGGCCCGTCTCGCCGGAACCTGGGCCAGGCTCCCCGCTCCCGCCCGCGACTCCCTCCACGCGCTGGCCGCCCTGCCGGACACCTCCTTCGTCCTCCCCGCGGCCGCCCGCGCCCTGGGCAAGGACGGACGGGAGGCGCAGCGCGCCCTGGAGGAACTGATCGACGTCGGCGTCCTGCCGCCGCCCTCCCCGCCCGAGGTGACCGCGCACACGGCCACGGCCCCGGAAGCGGTGCGCTACGAACTGCCGTGGCTGACCCTGCTGTTCGCGCGGGAACAGGCGGCCGTGCCGGGAGAGCGGTGCTGACCCTTCCCGCTCCTCCGGCGGAGGCCTCGCGCCGTGCGCGCCTTCGGGTGCCGCGCCGGCCACGGCCCGTCCCGCCTGGGGCCGGGCCGTGCGAGCCCTCCCGGGGCGGACGGGCGGCGCCCGGTCCGGTGCGCCCCTCGGCCACCAGCCGCCCGGGGCCCGCCCCGGCGGGGTTCTCGGGCCCCGCCGACGGCCGCCGGGGCCGGACCGGAGGGCTGCCGGGGTTCTCGGGCCCGGCCCGCGGTCGTCTAGGCCGGACCGGAGGACTGCACGCGGGCCAGATACCCCGCCTGGAAGCGGCTGGCCGCGCCCAACTGCTCCATGATCTCCGCGATGTGCTTGCGACAGGTGCGCAGCGACATGCCCAGCCGCCGGGCCACCATCTCGTCCTTCATGCCCTCGGCCAGCAGCCGTACGATGGCCTGCTTCACCTCGTCCCGCGCCGAACTCTCCGTCCAGCCGGGGTGGTAGGGCTCGGCCAGCGACCAGGCGTGATCGAAGGTCGCGCAGAGATAGGAGACGGTGGACGGCTCCTGGATGACGATGGCCGCGTCCAGGTCGTCCTGGTGCGGGATGAACACCGTCTCCCCGTCGAAGGCGACCATGCGGCCGAACAGTTCGCTCAGCGTCCTGATCTCGGCGCCCTCGTCGGTCATCCGCCGCGCGTACTCCTGGGTGGGCAGGTGGTAGCGGGCCGTGTGCTGGTACAGCGTGCGCATGCGTATGCCGCGGCGCAGCATGTCGCGGTCCTGCACGAACGCCTGCTCCAGCAGCGCCGGGGAGCGGCCGCCGCCGGGGTGGCAGGTGCGGACCTCCTTCCGGCACCGCATGGTCGCCTCGGTGATCATGCCCACGACGGTCTTCAGGTCCGTGACCTCCGTCAGCGGCGCCCGCCCCTGCCACTGCCGCCGGCCTTCCGCGTGGAACGGCGCCAGGAGGGAGAGCTCCGCCCGCAGCCGGTCGATCTCGGCGAGCTGTCGGCGCAGCCCCGCCTCCCGCGGCGCGACCAGCGCGGCGAGGGCCGCGTCCGGCGCGACCGCCACGAACTGGTCGGGGCTGCCCGGCAGACGGCGCAGCAGCAGGAGTTCGGTCAGCGTCGCCACGGCGGAGGCCGCGCGGCCCTCCGGCAGCCCCAGCGTCGTGCCCAGCGTTCCCGCGTCGCACGACCCCCGGTCGCTCACCCACCGGAACACCCGGACGGCGTCCTCGGACAATTGCGTCTCGTGCGACGGCCACCCCGCCGCCGTACGAGGGTCCGGAACCACCCCGTCCCCACCGATGCCGCCCACCCAACCCCCTCGTCAGCCGGAAGACCCCGGCACCCGCTGCCGTGTCCATTGTTCAGATGTGCGATGGAGTTTCCCAGACCCACCTGGAAGGAATCACTGTGAAACCGGCCAAAGGCGCATTCGTCCTGCTCTTCGGGCGCTTCACCGTGCTCGGCCACTGGGCGCGTGCCCGGCGTCGCCGGGGCGGTGGTGACGGAGCCACGGCCCGCGAGGTCCTCGACCAGCCCCCGCGCCCGGTGCGCGGGGGCGACGACGGCTCGCCGACCGTTCCCACACCGCACTGGTGACGGCCCGTCGGACCGGTACGGGGCGACGGCGGCCCGCATTTCCCCTTCCGGCGTTCCGTGCGCGCGGGACGGCGGGTTAAGGTCGGGTTCCGCGAGGATCTTGCACGGAGGGGCCCGGGGATGGAGAACAGTGCGCCGGTGCGCCGGGGGCGACCCCCGGGCGCCCAGACCGTCGAAGGTGAACTGACGGGCCGTCAAGTGGCTATCGTCCGCTACATCACCGAATGCGTCGCCCGGCAGGGCTATCCTCCGTCGATGCGGGAGATCGGCCAGGCCGTCGAACTCTCCAGCACCAGTTCGGTCGCCCACCAACTGGGCGCACTGGAACTCAAGGGAGTCCTCTACCGCGACCCCCACCGTCCCCGCGCCTACCGCGTGCGCCCTTCCTGGGCCCCCGAGCTCGCCGGCCGCGGCCCGGAGCCGGCCGAGGTGCCGCTCGTCGGGCGGATCGCCGCCGGCGCACCACTGCTCGCCGACGAGATGGTCGAGGACGTCTACCCCCTGCCCCGCCAAGTGGTCGGCGAGGGCGAGCTGTTCGCCCTGACCGTGTCCGGCGACAGCATGATCGACGCGGCGATCTGCGACGGCGACATCGTGACCGTCCGCAAGCAGGACAGCGCCGAACACGGCGACATCGTCGCCGCCCTGCTGGAGGACGAGGCCACCGTCAAGGTCCTGCACCGCCAGGACGGACAGGTGTGGCTGATGCCGCGCAACACGTCCTTCGCCCCGATCCCCGGCGACGACGCCCGCATCCTCGGCAAGGTGGTCGGAGTCCTGCGCCTGCTCTAGGACCTGCGGCGGCACACCGGCATCCACGTCAGCCTGATCAGGTCCTACGCAGGACTTGATCAACGAAGTCGGAGGTCGCGCGGACAGGCGGGTTGACCTTCACGCCTGCCGGTGTCGCGCTACGAGACCGGTGAGGTGATGCACGGGGACGCCATCGGTGAGGTGATCGCCTCGGCGGATCCGTCGCTGGGCGCAGGGGACCTGGTGGTACATCGGCTGGGCCGGCGGGAGTACGCCGTGGCCCGGGCCGGTGCGTTCCGCCGCGTCGACAAGGACGCCTGCCCGACCCCCTCCGTGCGCCTCGGTTTCGACGCGGCGTTCGACCACCACGACGGCCCCGTCCTCGACCGACTGCGCGACACCCTCGTTCATCGGATGCCCTGGCCGGCAGCGCGCGGCGACTCAGCGGGAAAGCGGGCCGCCTGATTCCCGCGCCGAGTGATCACGGAGTGATCACCGACTCGGCCCCTGCGAACGCGTGAGCTTGTCGACAGCTCGGGACGTCCGTTGTGGCCGAGCGTTTCAGTCGGCAGGTGAGCGGCAGGGATGTCAACCCCAGGTCTGGTGGCACAGGGTCGTGATCTCGGGGGAGGCGACCCCGTCCGCCTGGCGGCACAGCCGACGCATCTGGTCGGGCAGGGGTTGCGGACGGACGCGCGGTGTCCGCGGAGCCGGGTGGCGGTGGGTCCTCGCGCGAGAGTGCGCTCGCGGCGGCTGCCGGTGCCGCGGGGCGGCTCGCGGGTGCGGTACCGCACGCGCCGGCGGAACCGCGCGAGGCGTGGTGCGTCGTGCTGGTCCCGCCGCCCGACGGTGAGGAGCCGTCGCGGCCCTGGCCGCACGCCGCGGCCGCTCGGGTTCGGTCCTCACCAGAGCAGAACGAGGCGAGGACTGCACCACCGGCACGGACCTCGGTGTGGCCGCGCCGTCCGCCGTGAGCGAGGCGCGTACCCCCGGACGGCCGTCGACCGGTGGGACGTCGGAGGCCACGGTGGTGCAGCCCGTGACACCGAGCAGAGCCAGGAGCAGGACGGTCGGCAGACGAGGAGACACAGGCCCACTGTGCTGCACCGCGAAGACGGGCGGGCGGCACCACGCGGCGGATCATCACAAGGCGGGAAGGCGCCACTGCGGGTTGACGAGGCAGCCCGGAGCCGCGGGGCGGGACGTGCCTGGCCAGAAGGAGCAGTCGAGGAAGTCCGCGACGGCGACCACGTACCGCCCTCGTGGCGCCTCGTGCCCCGCCCGGTCCCGGCGGCCGCCGTCAGACCACCTGATGTGCCCCGGGGCCGGTGGAGTCCGGGTGCGGCCCCGGTCGGAGTGCCGACAGGAACCCGGGGCTTGTGGGCCGCGCCTCACGTCATCGATCGTCGTGCCCATGGAGATTCTGATGACCTGCCTGGTCTCACTGGCCACCGTGAACGTCGTGCTGGGTCTGGCGACCCGGCGGTGGCGGCGGTCGGTGGAGGCCCGGACGGTCCGGCAGGTGCGGGCTTGGCCGGGGCTCGACGCGTACCACGCGGACCTGCTGAGCACCTCCGAACCGTTGTGCTCGACCGACCACCAACCCGGCAGACTGGCGCAGAACTCCTCTCGCGCGGCCTCGGTGGCCGTCCGTCTGATGAGTGAGGACGGGCTGCTCGACAGGCGCGGCATGAAGCTGGCGGAGACCGCGGCCGAGCCGGTCCACCCGGTCACCGCGGCCGCGTTCCGCTTCCTCGGCCGGTACCAGACCGCCCGCGAACGCCCGCGCGTCGGTGACATCGGACGCGACCCGGACTTCCAGGCGGCCGTCCGCACGCACCTGGAGGACCTCTTCGCCCACGCCCCCGCCACCCGCCGTCACTTGGGCACCACGATCAACCAACTGGCCCTCTGGTGCTACGGCCTCGGCGCGGCGGCCCCCGCCGTGCACGTCTTCTTCACAGCGCTCCGCACCGACCCCGGCGACCCCTACGTCCGCCAAGGCTCCTTCGTGCTGGCTCTGCTCGTCTTCGTGGCGGCTCTGATCGTGCTCACGGCCCAGGCAGGAAACACGTGGCACCCCCTCGAAGGCTTGGAAACCCCCATCGCCCTCAAAGAACTGGCCCCACCCCGCGAAGACCCCCTGGACCTAGCCGAAGGCTCCGGGGAGATGCCGGGGGACGGCGTCGGGGAAACCGTCGGCGCCGACGCCGGGGAAACGTCGGCCGACCACGGCGGGGAAGCCTCGGCCGACGAGTAGGCGGCGGGGAACATCCGAAGTCACGGCCCAAGGGCGGCTCCGGTCCACCGGGTCGTTCGTGATCGACTGCCCACGCCCATGACGGAGGCGGTCGATCACTGAGCGCTGAGCGCTGAGCGTTCTCGTCGAAGGGTGCGTGGTCTGCTCAGAGTTGGTCGGGGTGAGCGGCAGAGGCAGAACCTGCGCGCCGCCGTTCTTCCGCTCGCGTCGCTCCCTTGTCCCCCGTCCGGCCGTGCAGCAGACTGACAGCGCTGCGGAAGGGACCCCGGTGGAGGGGGATCTATGGCCATGGAGGCCGAGCGCGCGCTGGGCGCCTTTATCCGTAACCATCCGACGGACAACGCGCGTCGCGGGCGCGTCGCGATCGGTGCGCTGCTGGCCGGCTTGGTCCTTGCGGCTGTCGCTGTTCCGGTGTCCATGGCCGTCTTCTCCGAGGACGGTGATGGCGCGCAATTCGCTGGACTGCTGTGGGGCGGCGCCCTCGTAGGGCTTTACGGCGGCGTTTCCAACGGCCTGCGGACCTTGCGGCGGCACGGTGAAGTCTTTGTGCTGCGCGAAGGCGGACTGGTCTACCGGCGGACCGGGGAGACCCGGGTGCTGCCCTGGACGGCGGTCCGCAGTGTGGTCGAGCGTGGGCAGGGCCACGCCCTGGGTCGGCTCATGGGCTGGGACGTCCACCTGGTCATCCGGCTCCGGGACGGCGGACGGCTGCTGCTGACCGGCTACACCGAGGACGCGACCCGGCTCACCGCGCAGATCCAGACCGCGGTGGCGACCACGGCGGCCCGCACCCGGTAGGGCAGCGCTCAGCCCTCATCGAGGGACTCTGCTGGGAATCTCGAGGACGGGCAGTTGACGATCGTGACGTTGCGTCAGGGTCGTTGGAGCGTTCCGCCGATGTTTCTCGGGAGCCCGGTATCCGCGCGACGGCCGCCCCGGGCCGTCGCCCGTCTCGAACAGGTGGGCACCGGCGCCCGGGAACTGCTCGCGCGACTCCATGCCCGCTTCCCCGGCGGTGCCGTTCCGGCGCAGGCCCAAGTGCTCTGAAAGAGCATGGCGCAGCACTTTCTGGTAGACGGGCGCGGAAAGTTCCGGCCGCGCACCGAGCGCGGCGGTCAGCCGCTCTCCCGGATACGGATCGAGCCGCCGTACGAGGCGGAGGCCCGCTGGGCACGGCGCGGTGACACCCGCTGGACCGGCTGTCTCGTGCACGTGACAGAGACCTGCGACGACAAGGGCGTCAATGTCGTCACCGACGTGGCCACCGTCGTCCCCAGCGCTGACAGCCAGGCCCTGCCCGGCATCCATGCGTGCCTCAGGCGGCTCCGCCCGCTGCCCGGACAGCGCCTGGTCGACGGCGGCTACACCTCCGTCGCCGGCATGGACGAAGCGGCAATTGGCGGGACCTTCCGGTGAAGGAGCCGACATCGGTGGTGGTCCGCTTCGACGCCCGCCAGTGCGGTCGCTGCCCCGAGAAGAGCGCATGCACGCCGGGCCGGTTTCGCCGCCTGGCCAAGACGCACGTCCGGCACGTTCTGACCGCACTCGCGATCAACGTCGAGCGACTGAGCGTCCAAGAGCCCGTCGACAGCTCCTGCTCTGCTCCGCCGGCCGTGACCGGGAGTGCGGGAGCCGGCACGGCGGGCCCCGGTCCCGTGCGTGGCAGCGCGGGACCGGAACCCGGCCTCATGGGTTTGCTCAGTAGGAGCCGGTGCGGTCGGAGTAGACCTGGGCGCCGCTGTCCCACTCGCCGAACGCGTAGGAGGTGACGTTGGCGTCGTTGACCATCAGGGTGAAGCAGGACGTGCCGGTGGTGGCCACGGCGCAGGTGTATTCGCGGCCGTCGCTGTTGCGGTGGACGCCCGCGGACGGCGTGAACTGGCTGCGGGTGTCGTACGAGGCGTTGGTGATGCGGCCCCACGCCGCACGGCAGGAGGCGCTGTAGCGCAGCTGCAGCGTCGCCTGGCCCAGCGTCACGCTCTTCACGGTCTCCGCGTCGTCCTGGCAGTACGTGCTGGGGTTCTTGCCGTCGCAGGAGGAGCCCGAGCAGGTGGCGGCGCTGGCCGTGGGGGCCATGCCGATGGTGGCCGCGGCCGCGAAGAGGACCGTCACGGCGGAACGGGTGATCAAGGTGCGTGCGCGCACGGAAGTACTCCTGAAGGGGGGATGGAGGGGCGCGGTCCCGTGGGGGCCGTCCCGGCGCATGTCGAGCCGGGACGCCGGGGCGCCCGTTGATGATCAATTTTTGCATGCTCATGACCCTCTCGTCATCAACTACCCGGCAGAAATGATCAGTTGACGATCGATGGTGATTGATTTTGAGGGGAGTCCGTCGACCTTGCTCCGGCTTGTCCGGTGACGAGGGTGCGGCAGACCGGGCCGGGGCGCGACCGGCCTTCCCCGGACGGGAACCGAGGGGGTCCGTCGGTCCGCGCGGTCGATGCAGATCACGTCCACCGTCACCGGGGCCTCGCGCAGCACCCCGACGGCGGTGCGGCGTCCAGCCCCGCCACCCACCCCCGTCGACCCTGACGCAACGTCACGATCGTCAACTGCCCGTCCTCAAGGTTCCCGGCAGAGTCGATCACTGGTCATGGGCGCGTCTCAGCGAGGGCATGAGGCGGAGCGCGTTGTCGCGGTTGACGCCACGACGTTGGCGGTCGGTCAGGACGGGGTCGGTCTCGACGGCCGGCACGGTGAAGCCGGTGATGACGTCGGCGGAGGCGGCGGGCCAGTCGGTGCCGAAGAGGATCCGGTCGGCACCGGCGGTGGCCACCAGGGTGCCCGAGGGGGCCAGCGGGCCCGCCGTGTCGTAGTAGAAGCGGTGAAGATGGTCCCGTACACGGGCGGCATCGAGGGGTGGGGTGCAGAAGCCGCCGAAAGCCTCCATGCGGGTGGCGATCTGAGGGAGGAATCCGCCGGCGTGCGGCAGGACGACCGACAGGCGCGGGTAGCGGTCGAGTGCCCTGGTACGGATCAGGTTCACGGCGGCACGCGTGGTGTCCAGCAGGAAATCGCACATGAAGTTCGGAATCCCGGGGACGGTGGGCACACCGGGGGGCCCGCCCGGGAGGTCGAGCGGGTGGGTGAAGACGACCGCGGCGCGTTCGTCGAGTTCTGCGAGGAAGCGGTCGTACGAGGGATCACCGAGGTAGACGCCGTTGTAGTTGGCCTTCACGCTGGCCCCGACGGCACCGAGCTCGTCGAAGGCGCGGCGGAGGGCCCACGTGGTCACTTCGGGATGGTCCAGGACGGCAGGACCGAGGACGGCGAAACGGTTCGGGTGCAGTGCCACCAAGTCGGTCAGCGCTTCGAAGACGACGGTGAGGCCTTCCCTGGCCTGCGCCGCGGAGCGGTACCGGTCCTGCATGGTCGGGTTGAGGACCGCGGTCGCGATTCCCACCCGGTCCATCAGCGCCAGAGTGGAGTCCAGATCCCAGCGCGCCCACCACGGCAGCTCCTGCCGCCGCACCAGGCCCTCGCGCTCGGCCCAGTCGACCCATGCCGGAGCGGTGAAATGGTGGTGGACGTCGATCCTCGCCCGGCCGGCGTCACCCCCGCTCCCCTCGCCCCGCGGCACCGCTTCCTCCCTGGCCAGAGCGCTGGACCCGCCCGCGGCAGCGACGGTGGCCGCCACCGCTCCACCGGTGACGATCAGACTGCGCCGACTCATGGCCCGGTTCGATTCCGGCATCCGCGTGTCCCATCCGTAGCGCCATCGGTCTGCCGCACCACGATGGCCCGGTGACCGGCCCACGATCCCCACGGCGCGCCCTGTCCGAGGCCGGTTACCCCGGACGGAGTGCGGTCCGGAGGGGCCCGTCGGTTCCCGCCGCCGTCCGGTTCCAGGACGGACGCAGGGAACCCCGCCTTCGCTGTCCCGCAGGGCCCGGCCGCGGCCGCGGGCACCGACAGCCCCGGGAGTCCCGCCGAAGTGAGGCTCTTGCTAGGGCGAGTGACGCCACAACAGACTTGCGGAGCCCCTTGCCTCCCCTCTGTCACGTGGAGTCGTGTCCATGTCCCGCCTGATTCCGGATACCCGGCCGCAGCGTGTCCTCGCGGCTTCGGAGTTCGTCCACACCATCGGCACCGGCCTCTATCTGACCGCCGGAGTGCTGTACTTCACCGAGGCGGTCCACCTTCCGGCGGACCAGGTGGGACTCGGTCTCGGACTGGCCGGGCTCGCCGCGCTGACGCTGGGGGTCACGGTCGGCCATCTGGCGGACCGGTACGGAGCACGCGGCGTCTACCGGGCCACGCTCGTGGTGCAGGCGCTGGCCACGGCCTGCTTCGTACTGGCGGACAGCTTCTGGCCGTTCGTGCTCGCGGTCTGCGCGGCCGCCGGGGCGAAGACGGCCGGAGTCGCCGCCCACAGCCCGCTCGTCAGGCACTACGGAGGGGACCGGCCGCAGGAGTTCCGGGCCTATCTCCGCGCGGTGACCAACGTCGGCATCTCCCTCGGCGCGGTGCTGGCCGGCTGGGTGGTCCAGGTCGGCACCCTCACCGCGTACCAGCTGATGGTCCTGGGCAACGCGTTCGCCTTCGTGGTCTGCGCGGTGCTCCTGACCCTGCTCCCGCCGGTCGAACCGGTCCCCACCGACGGCGGCCCCCGCTGGACCGCCCTCCGCGACCACCCCTACCTGCTGCTCACCGCCCTCGACGGCGTCATGGCCGTCCAGTTCAAGGTCCTCACCGTGGGCATCCCGCTCTGGCTCGTCGGTGCCACCGCCGCCCCTCACTGGCTCATCTCGGGCACGATCATCACCAGCACCGTCATCGTCGTCGCGTTCCAGGTGCGAGCGAGCCGCAGCATAGTCTCCGCCTCGGCCGGCGGAACCGCCTACCGCCGGGCGGGCGTGGCCTTCCTCGTCTCCTGCTCGCTGATCTCGCTGTCCGCCGGGACACCGGCGTGGGCCGCCGCGACGCTGCTCCTGGTCGCGGCGGTGATCCACACTGTCGGCGAACTGTGGTATTCCGCCGCCGGTTTCGAGGTGTCTTTCGCCTTCGCCCCGCGGCACGCCACCGGCCAGTACCTGGGTGTGTTCGGTCTGGGCGCGGGGCTGGCCGAGGCCTTCGGGCCGGGTCTGCTGATCGCGCTCTGCATCACCTGGGGCCGCCCCGGGTGGTACGTCGTGGGAGCCATATTCGCGCTGACCGGCCTGGCGGCACCGCTCGCCGTCCGCCGGGCGCAACGCCGGCAGGACGCCGTGCGGACCCCGTCCGAGCCTGCCGGGACCGAGAACGTGTCAGCCGCCTGACCGAAGGGCGGGAAAAGCGGGAAACCCCGGAAGCCCGGAAAGGGCGGCCGGGTCCGGGGTCCGGGCGTCCACGACGGCGGATCGGACCCCGGCCGCCCCGCTCAGCGGGCGACCAGACGCACGGCGGCGTGCGCGGGACCGTTCACCGTGATCGAACGCAGCGGCTCCACGTCTCCGGCCGGTTCGACGACGGCGACCGACTCCACGAGCGTCTCCAGGAGCATCCGCATCTGGTGACGGGCCATGGTGCTCCCGATGCAGACGTGTTCACCCGTGCCCAGCGCCAGATGGCGGTTGGGCTGCCGGCCGAGGTCGAACCGTTCGGGTTCGGTGAACACCGACTCGTCCCGGTTGGCCGAGGGGATCCACAGCACCACCCGGTCCCCGGCCGCGATGCGCCTGCCCCCGACGACGGTGTCCGTCGTGGCCGTCCGCATGCTGTGCGTGGCGCTGCTCGTCCACCGCAGCACCTCCTCCGCCGCGGTCCTGAGGAGTTCGTCGTCCCGCTCCCGCACCAGCCGCCGCCACTGCCGCGGATGCCCGGCGAGGGCGAGGATCCCCGAGGCCATCGACAGCCCCGCGTTCTCCGACGCCCCGACGAGGTTCTCGCAGCTCAGCAGGATCTCGGTCTCGGTCAGCAGCTCGCCCTGGACCTCGTTGTTCACGAACATGCCCATCGCGTCGTCGGCGGGCTCCTCCATCCGTGCGTACATCATGTCGATGAAGTAGCGCATCAGCGCGAGATGGCTGGTGAGGGGCTTGCCGGACTCGAACGCCTCCGTCGTCCAGGCCAGCAGTTGCCCGCGGTCCTCCGGCGGCACCCCGAGCAGCCTGCCGATGTTGTGGCTGGACAGGCGGGCCCCGATGTCGTGGACCACGTCGCAGGTGCCCGCCTCGACGGCTCGGGCCACCACCGAGCGGATCTCGGCGCGCATCTCGTCCGCCAGGGAGCGGGCGCAGCGTTCGCTGAACCGGTCGGCCACCTGCCCGCGCAGGGCGCGGTGCCTGGGCGGGTCGGTGAGGGCCATGGTCCGGCCGCTGCCGGGGTCCTCACCCAGGTCCGTCGGCCGCAGCAGGACGCCCCGGGCCGAACTGAAGACGGCCGGGTCCTGGTACACCTGCCGGATGTCGTCGTAGCGGGTGAGCGACCAGAAGCCCGGCAGGTCGCCCGGTTCGTGCCAGTGGACCGGGGCGTGCCGTCTCATCCAGCGCCACAGACCGAACACCTCGCCGGAGGCGTGCAGTTCGGGGTCGACGACATCGGCGGGGGAGTGAGTGATCACGGTCATTTCGCGGCTCCTGCGGCGATCAGGGCGAGACGGTCGTGGAAGCCCTTGAGCAGATCGAGTGCGGTGGTCCCGGTGACGGCGGCACGCCGGAACGAGAGCACCACGTCGAGCGCGCCGTCCTCGTCCGGCCACACCTCGAGGTGCAGTTCCACGGGCAGGGCGGCGTACGGCTGGCGCAGGTGCGCGGCGGTCACACCGGGCAGGTCGAGCCGGGGCGGAGGGTTGTCCTGGAGGGCGAAGAGGCACTGGAACACCGGCGGGCGCCCGGACGCCGTCCCGGCTCCCTGCGCGATGTCCGCGAAGGGCACGTCGCCACGGGCGAAGGCGCGGTGGACCACCGCACCGGTCTCCCGGACACCGCTCTCGCCGCCGGCCACCGCGTCGCCGCGCAGCCGCACCGGCATCATGTCGATCAGACAGCCGACGGTCTCCTCCAGCTCCGGGACGGTGCGCTCGGCGACGGGCACGCCCACGGCGAAGTCCCGCCGGCCGCAGACCTCGGCCAGGACGTCCGCCCAGGCCGACAGGAGCACCACGAACCTGCTCGCACCGAGCGCCGTGCCCGCCGCGTCGAGGCTCGCGGTGAGGTCCGCGGGTACGGACACGTCGAGGCGCCCCACCCCGGTCTCCCCGGGGACGGGCCGTTCCGGCCAGTGGATCGGGGGCACGTCCCGGAACTCCTCGCGTGCCCGCTCGGCGCGCTCCGCCCGGTCCGTGAGGGCCGTGGCCGCCGTGGTCAGCCGGGCCCGCTCGGCCAGGGTGGGCGGGACGGGCCGGGGCTCGCGCCCGGCGTAGGCGTCGGACAGGTCGCGCGCCAGGACGGACTCCGACCGTCCGTCGAAGGCGATGTGGTGGACGAGGAGCCCGAACAGTCGACCCCCTGTCCCGGTCACCGGCACCAGCGCGGCGCGCCACAGGTCGGCGTCCTGGGGTTCGAGGGGCTCGTCGAAGAGCTGCCGCAGCGCGGCGACCGCCTCGTCGGTGGTCGGCCGGGCGTCCAGGAGCTCCAGGGGCGGGGCACAGATGTCGGTGACCTCGGCGTGGGGGCGGGGATCGGCCCGGAAGGCGGTGCGCAGCACCTGGTGCCGTTCGTGGACGGCGGCGACGGCGTCCTCCAGCCGGTCCTGGTCGAGCGGGCCGTCCAGGTGCCAGACCATCAGGCAGTATCCGGAACGGTCCTGGGGCGCCGTCAGGTGCCGGGCCAGGAAGACCAGCTCCATGGCGGTCAGCGGGATGCCACCGGCGGGCGGCGGTACGACGTCCGTGCCCCGCGCCGGGCCGTCCGTGCCGTCCGGGCCCCGCGCCGAGCGGAGCCAGGATCCGAGGCGTTCGGCCGACGCGTGCTCGTAGAGGCTCGACAGCGGTACGGGCCGTCCCGTCCGCCTGCGGATACGGGTGCAGGCGCGGGCGGCCTGGAGCGAGGAGCCGCCCAGGTCGAAGAAGGGGGTGCGGGCCGGCACGGCCGTTCTGCCCAGCACCTCGGCGAACGCCTCCGCCACCAGGCGGACCAGCGGGTCGTCGGCCGGGGCACGGCGGTCCTCGGCCGGGCCGTGGCGGTCCTCGGCCGGTGTGGCGGGCACGCTCGCCAGCAGGGCCCGGTCGTCCAGCTTCCCCCGGTCGGTCAGCGGGAACGAGTCCACGAAGGCGACGTGGGCGGGGCGCTGGTAGGCGGGCAGGTGGCGGGCGAGGACCGCCGGTACGTCCGGCGGCGCGCCCTCGGCCGGGCCGGGTAAGCAGAAGGCCAGCAGTTCGAAGGCGCCCGCGGGTTCGTTCCAGCGGGGGACCACCCGGCAGTCCGCGACGTACGGGACCAGGCGCTCGATCTGCCGCTCCACCTCGGCCGGTTCGACACGGTTGCCGCGGATCTTCACCTGCCGGTCGATCCGCCCGCGGAACTCCACGATCCCGTTCTCGTCCCGGGTTCCCAGGTCCCCGGTGCGGTACAGCCGGACCTGCTCGCCGTCGACGTCGACGCTGATGAACTTCTCGGCGGTGAGGGCGGGTTCGCCGAGGTAGCCGAGGGCCAGCCCGTCGCCCGCGACACAGATCTCTCCCGGCTCCCCGGCCGCGCCGGGGCTGCCGTCCCGGAGGACGAGGACGGAGGTGCCGGGCACCGGACGCCCCAGCGGGATGCCGTCGGGCCGGGCGCAGTCCTCGGCGGTGATCCGGTGCGTGGTGGTGAACACCGTGCTCTCGACCGGGCCGTAGCCGTTGACGAGGGCCGTTTCGGGGAACCGGTCGAGGAAGCGGCCGACGTGCCGCACGGACAGGCGCTCACCGCCGATGATCACCTGGGACAGGCCGCTCAGCGCGGTCAGGTCCTCGTCGACGATCAGGTTGAACAGGCTGCTGGTCAGCCACACCGTGTTCACGCCGTGGTCGGTGACCATCGCGCGCAGGGCCTCGGCCGTCAGGAACGGCTCGTCGATCAGGACACCGGTGCCGCCGTTGTACAGCGCGGCCCACAGTTCGAGGGAGAAGGCGTCCCACGGCAGTGCCGCCGCGAGGGGGACGACCGTGTCCCGGTCGAAACGCGCGAAGGTGTCCGGCCGGAAGAGCCGCGCCGTCGCCCGGTGCGGGGTGATCACCCCTTTGGGCCGTCCCGTGGTCCCCGAGGTGAAGAACACGCAGCACGCGTCCCGGTCCCGTACGGCCACCACGGGGCGGCGGGCGCGGCGTTCCCCTTCACCGTCGCCGCCCGTACCGCCGTCGGCCGTACGATCCTCCGTGCCGCCGTCGGCCGGTTTCCACAGCGGTGCGGACAGTCCCTCCGCCGCGCCGGGCCCGCCGACGACGAGAGGGGGCCGGAGCTGTTCCACCACCGCGTCGAGACGGGCGGGCGGCCAGTCCGGATCGAGCAGCGCGTACGCGGCGCCGAGTTTGAGCACGGCCAGCAGGGCGGCCACCAGGTCGACGGACCGGGGCAACAGGATCGGCACGACATGACCCTGCCGGACACCGGCGGCGGCGAGCCGGTCGGCCAATTCCTCCGCGCGGGCGTCCAATTCCCCGTACGACACCCGGGCGTTCCGGGCGATGAGGGCCGTGCGCCGTGGCCGAGCGCGTGCCTGTGCGGCGAAGACGTCATGCAGTCCTTCCCCCGGTGATTCCCCGACAACTCCCGCAGTCCACGACGCATTCGACTGCAACACATCAACTCCCTTCACAGCCCCGCGCAATGAGGGGTTCGAGAGCGCATCATCAGGACCGTACGACGTTGTCACGTCCGCTCATTTCCTGCCAACCCCCCTTTCGTAGAACGTGATGGAAACAAGCATCACGCGAATACGGCTGGGCCGATCCCTCGTTCACCGGTGGCGAACTGTGCCATGATCGCAGCGCGGTCCGAGGAAACCGGTCCCGTCCACCGCCGAAGGCCGCCCATTTCACGCGAGAACAACGCGACAGCAGCACAACATCAGACCGAATATCCGATTTCTGGCGGCATGATGGGGGACGTTGTGACGAGTCGGGATCGCTCCTTGGACATCGCGGTCACTGGCATGGCGGCACGGTTACCGGGCCCCCGTGGAATCGACGACTGGTGGGATTCCCAGCTCCACGGGAGGGTGCACAGCAGGAGATACACCCGGGAGGAGTCGGTCGCGGCCGGAGTGCCCGCCGCGCTCGCCGCCGACCCGGACTACGTGCCCGTACGCGGTCATCTCGACGACTGGGACCGCTTCGACCACGAATTCTTCCAGATCCGCAAGCGCGAGGCGGAACTGATGGACCCCCAGCACCGCTGGATGCTGGAGGTGGCCTGGAACGCCCTCGAGGACGCGGGGTCCCTGCCCCGCGCGGGCACGCCGGTGACCAGCGTCTACGCGTCCATGACGGGCAGTGGTTATCTGCGCGCGATGATCCGCGGCGGGAACGTCGATCCGGGCCTGCTGGACGACATGGTCCACGGCACCGAGCCGGACTTCATGGCGAGCCGCGTGGCCTACAGACTCGGCCTGACCGGACCGGCCTTCGCCGTGCAGACGGCCTGTTCCTCCTCACTGGTCGCCGTGCACCTGGCGGTGCAGGCGCTGCTGGGCGGCGACTGCGACCAGGCCCTCGTGGTGGGGGCAGGGTTCGGCTATCCCCAGGCGGGCCATCTGCACCAGCCGGGCGGCGTGCTGTCCGCCACGGGTGCGTGCAGGCCGTTCGACCGGCACGCGGACGGGGTGATCGCCGGGTCCGGCGCGGGCGCCGTGGTGCTGCGCCGTCTGTCGGACGTCACCGAGGACGACCCCGCTCCGTACGGCGTCATCCTGGGCACCGCGATCAACAACGACGGGAACACCAAGGCCGGTTACTACGCGCCGTCCTCCGCGGGGCAGGAGCGGGTCATCGGCGCGGCGCTGAGCGCGGCCGAGGTCGACGGCGGGTCCATCGGCTATCTGGAGACCCACGGCACCGGCACCCGGATCGGCGACCCGATCGAGTGGGCGGCGGCCGACGCCGCGCTGCGCGGGGCGGGAGCACGGCCGGGCAGTGTGGCGGTGGGCGCCCTGAAGGCGAGCGTCGGCCATCTGGACGCCGCCGCGGGAGTCGCCGCGCTGATCAGGGCCCTGCTCGTGGTGCGCAGCGGTGTGATCCCGCCCGTCGCGGGGTTCACCGAGCGCAATCCCCTGCTGGAGGAGAGCGAGGGGTGCCCCCTCTACATACCCACCGAGGCCGTCCCCTGGCCCGGGGGCCGTCCGCGGCGCGCAGGGGTGAGCGCGTTCGGGATCGGCGGGACCAACGCCCACGTGGTGATCGAGCAGGCGCCACCGCGCGAGCCGGCCGCGTCCGTCGCGGTCCCCGTCCCCGCCTCCGCCTCCGCCTCCGCTTCCGTCGAGGTGCCGGTGCCGCGTGAGCGTCTGGTGCTGCTCTCGGCGGCGGATCCCGAGGCACTCGACCGAGTGGCCGACGGCCTGGCCGCCCACCTGGAAGCCCGCGACCCGGATCTCGGCGAGGTCTGCAACACCCTGGCCGAGGGTCGGCCGGCCCTCGGCGAGCGCCTCGCGGTCACGGGCCGTACGAGTGCCGAGGTGGCCGAGCGCCTGTCCGGCCGGTCCGGGGTGTCCCGGGGCAGCGCGCCGGTGACGGGTCCCGCCCCGGTGGTCCTCCTCTTCCCCGGCGGGGGCACCCAACGCCCGGCCATGGCCGAGCCCTTCACCGTCCTTCCCGCCTTCGGCCGGGCGCTCGACCGATGCCTGGCGGCCTTCGGCTCCCCGCTGGCGGAGCGGATCCGGCAGGCGCTGTTCGACCCGGACTTCCCCGCCGACGAGCTGAACCGGCCCGGACTGGCACAGCCGGCTCTCTTCGCCGTCGGCCACGCGGCGGCGACCGCGCTCCAAGAGCTGGGGGTCCGGCCGGCCGCGGTGTGCGGGCACAGTTCCGGCGAGATCGCCGCGGCCGCCGTCGCCGGGGTCTTCGGCCTGGAGGACGCGGCCGCGTTCATCACCGCGCGCGGCCAGGCCATGCAGGACTGCCCGGAGGGCGCGATGCTGGCCATCGGGGCGGATGTGAAGCGGGCCCTCGCGCTCGCCGAGGAGTGGGGTCTCGGCCTCGACGTGGCCGCAGTCAACGGCCCCGACTCCTGTGTGCTGGGCGGGCCGGTCGAGGAGGTGGACGAGTACCTCCGGCGCATCGGCGACACCTTCTTCGTACGGCGCCTGCGCTACACCCACGCGGGCCACTCCCGTCTGATCGAGCCCGCGCTGCCCACGCTCACCCGGGTGATGGCGGGGATCGAGCTCCGTCCGTCCGCCCTCCCGATCGCGCTCAACGTGTCCGGCCGGGTCGTCGCTGCCGGCACCGTCCTCCCGCGCGACATGTTCGTCACCCAGGTCCGGCAGTCCGTGCTGTTCGGCACCGCCCTCGACTCCCTGGCCGCGCACCTTCCGGGTGCCCTGGCCGTGGAGATCGGTCCGGGGCGCCCCCTCTCCCCGATGGCGGAGGCGGCCGGCCTCTCCGCGGTCGCCCTGGACCAGGCCAGGGACATGCCGGGATCGGCCGTGCTCGCCGGCGTCGGCGCCCTGTGGACCCGGGGACAGCCGGTCGCGCCGGCCGGCGGCGGCCACCGGACCAGGCTGCCCGGCTACCCCTTCGCGGGACCGCATTCGGTGGCCCCGGAAGCACTCGCCTCACCCGAACCCGAACCCGAACCCCAACCCCAACCCGAGCCGAGCCGGTCCCCGGTCCCCGTGCCGCTGCCGGAGCAGCTCGGCGAGCGGCCGGAACCCGAGAGCCCGGCACCCCCGGCCGACCCCGCGGAGGCAGTGGCACGGATCTGGGCGGAACTGCTCGGCCGTGACGAGTTCCCGGCGGACGCCGACTTCTTCGAGCAGGGCGGCGACTCCCTGCTGATCATCAGGCTCATCCGCAGGGTGAACGACGAGTTCGGCATCCGTGTCCCCGTGCGCGAGATGCTGGCCCGGCGGACGCTGAACGGTCATGTCGCGCTGGCCCGCCGGGTCCTGGAGGCGGACGGACAGGGCGCGTAGAGCGGGCAGGGCACCCCGGGCGGGTACGGAGAGGGGCGGGAAGGACGCGGCCCGCCGACCGGCCCGGCGCGCCCCGCTCGACGGACCCCTCGGTTTCCGCACCCGGGACCGCGGGCGACGTCGCCGCGCTTCGACAGTCGTCCCATTTCACGCATCGACGACTCACGACTTCGAAGGAGTCGAAACGCCCGTACCCTCCGGCCGTCGAGCACGAGTTAATTTATGCACCGGCGTGCATAACTCACCCGCGCGACACGGATCACGCAATTCCGCTTTCGGGTGGTCCGCGTGCGACGAACCGCACAACCCGATTCCAATCGGGACAACCAATGCCCCGCCCGCACAGGTCCATTGCACAGATCAAGTCGCCCTCCTATGATCGCATCACGACGTCGCGGTCATCCGTGACGGGAAAGACCGCGCTCGCGCTTCTCATCTCGAATCCGGACCGAGCAATGGCGAAATCACGCCGTCGGCCGTCATCGAGTTCTTCGGCGAAGTGCTGGTGAGGCCGGTCGGAGCGCATGCATCGCGCGCAAGCCCCCAGTAATCCCAGTAATCCCGGTAATCCCGCTGAATAGTTTTGGGGAGTTTTCTCATGTCGGACTTACCACCCGTGAAATCCTCTCCGTCCGGTCCGAAGGACGGTGACGAAACGACACAGGAGTGGACGGTCCCGGAACCCGGCGCGCCCCTGCCCCGAAACGCGTTCGTCCCCGCACACGAAATGGTGGCCCGCCTGGCCGCCGACCGTCCCGCGGCGGTCGCCGTACGCTGCGAGGACACCGCCGTCACCTACGGCGAGCTGGTCTCCTGGTCCCGGCAGCTGTCCCACCGCCTGGCCGCGGCCGGAGTGGCCGCCGGTGACCGGGTCGCCCTGCTCGCCGAGCCCTCCGCCGCGATGATCGCCGCCGTGCTCGGCGTGCTCGGCGCCGGTGCCGCCTACGTACCCGTCGATCTGGCCCAGCCGGACGCCCAGGTCGCCACGATCCTCCAGGACGCCCAGGTGAAGGCCGTCGTCACGACGGCGCACACCCGGGACCGGGCGACCGGTGCCCAGGTGCCCGTCGTCACGGTCCCGGGCGCCCCCGGCGAGGACCCGGACACCGCGGCCGCCGGTTCCTTCGCGACGACGGTCGGTCCGGCCGATCCGGCCTACCTCATCTACACCTCGGGCAGTACGGGGGAGCCCAAGGGCGTCGTCGTCGAGCACCGCAGTCTCACCGCCTCGACCCGGGCCCGCCTCGCGGTCTACCCGGGAAACGCGACCTTCCTCCTGGTGTCACCGCTGGCCTTCGACTCGTCGGTCGCCGGGATATGGGGGACGCTCCTGTCGGGAGGCTGCCTGGTCGTGGCGTCCGCGGACGAACTGCGCGACACCGACCGGCTGGTCGCGCTCGTCAGCCGCCACAGCGTGAGCCGCACCCTGTGCGTGCCCACCCTGTACGGGCTGCTGCTCGACGCCGCCGAACGCGCCGGGACGGATCCGCTGGCCTGTCTGCGGCAGGTGACCGTGGCGGGCGAGGCCCTGCCCCCGTCACTGGTCGAACGGCACTTCGCCGTCCACTCCTCCGCGGTGGAGCTGATCAACGAGTACGGACCGACCGAGGCGACAGTCTGGGCCACCTACCACCGCTTCACCGGTGTCGAACCGGTCAGCATCGGCGGCCCGGTCCCCGGTGCCCGGCTCTACGTCCTCGACGGCGGGCTCCGGCCCGTACCGCCGGGCACGGAGGGCGAGTTGTTCATCGGCGGGACCGGGGTGGCACGGGGCTACTTCGGCCGTCCCGAGGCCACCGCGGCGGTCTTCCTCGACGACCCCTTCGCCGTCGAGCCCGGCGCGCGGATGTACCGGACCGGTGACATCGTGCGCCAGAACGCGGCCCAGGGCCTGGACTTCGTCGGCCGCGGGGACGACCAGATCAAGGTCCGCGGCCACCGTGTGGAGCTCGGTGCGGTCGAGTCCGCACTGCGCGCGCTGGAAGGAGTCCGGGAGGCGGTCGTGCTGCCCGACGCGCGGCGATCGGGCCTGATCGGCTTCGTCGCGTCCCCGCGGGGCGCGGACCCGGTCGTGCTGCGCCGCGCCCTCACCGAGGAACTGCCCTCCGTGATGGTGCCCGGTGAGTTGCGGGTCCTGCCGGAACTGCCCCGCAACCTCAACGGCAAGCTGGACCGCGCGCTGCTGCGGACACTCGCCGCGGAGCCGCCGGCCGCCGCCCGCCCGGCGACCGCTCCGCTCACCGGCGATCCGCTCGCCGACCGGGTGACCGCCGCCTGGTCGGAGGTGCTCGGCGTGGCCACGGTGCCGCCGGACGTCAACTTCTTCGATCTCGGCGGCCATTCGCTGGCCATGTTCAAGCTCCAGGACGCCCTGGAGCGGCACTGCGGGATGCGGCCGTCGATCGTCGCCCTGTTCCAGGAGACCACCGTGGCAGCCCAGATCACGCTCATCCGCACCAGCCGCGAACAGGGGGAGGACACGGCGCCGTCCTCCTCGGCCGACGCCGCCCGCAGGGCCCGTACGGCCAGGCTTCGCCAGCAGCGCGCCCGGAAGGAGGCCCGCCGGTGACCGCCGCGGACGCATCAAGTGCCCCGGAGACCTCGGGGAACTCGGGGAACTCGGGGAACTCGGGGAACTCGGGGAACGTCGAGAGCTCGGAGAACTCAGGGATCCCGGAGGCCTCGGACGTCTCGCGCCGGCTCGTGTGCGAGACCCCCCGGCCCGAAGCACGCAGACGTCTGGTGTGCTTCGGGCACGCCGGAGCCTCGGCGTCCTTCTACCGTTCCTGGGGCCGGTCGCTGACCGGGATCGAGGTGCACGCCGTCCAGTACCCGGGGCGTGCCAACCGGTTCGACGAGGAGCCCCCGGACGATCTCCTCCGGCTCGCCGCCGACATCGCCGACGCGCTCGAACCGCTGGCGGATCTCCCGCTCTCCCTCTTCGGGCACAGCCTGGGCGCCCCGGCGGCCCTGGAGACGGCACGCGAGCTTCAGCGCCGGGGCATCGACATCGAGCACCTGTTCGCTTCAGGTTCCCGCGACGCCCCGCTGCCCGCTCCCTTCGCCGGTGACGAGGACCCCGACGAAATCCTCGAGGACCTGGTCAGGATGGGCGGCACCGAGGCGGAGGTGGTCGCCGACCCGATCTTCCAGGAGGTGGTCCTGCCGTATCTGATCGCCGACAACCGCATGTTCCACACCTATGAGATGGCCCCCGAGCCGCTGCTCGGGTGTCCGGTCACCACCATCGTCGGCGACCTGGACGAGGACGCGGACCGCCGCCCCTGGAGCGCGCTGACCACGGCGCCCGTCCATGAGATCGGCGTCTCCGGGAACCACTTCTACCTCGTCGCCGACCCGCCGTACTCGATCCTGCGGAAGGCCCTGTCCGTCCCGCGGCCCGGCTCCTGAGGAACCTCGGGTGAGGGACCACTGACCCTGAAAGCGTGGTGCCGTTGCGGCCGACGGGTCGTGGTCCCTGCGGAAGGTCGCCGCCGGGCCAGGATTCCGCCTACCGTCGAGGGCGTCCGTTCCGCAAACGGCCCGATGCGCAGCTGGGAAGGAAGTCGTGGAGATCTACGCCTACTGGCTCGATGGCGAGCACCTGCGGTTGTCAGGGTGGGGCCCGGAGGATCCTTCGTTGGCCGTCATGCTGAAGATCCAGGCCCTGCTGGGGCACACGGTCGTGCTGAGCGACGTTCAGCTCATCGACAGTCCCGTGGTGCAGACGCTTTTCGAGTCCGACGACTTCAGGTCCTTCGCGCGCAGCTGCCCGGAGTTCCTGCGCTGCACCACCGCCGCTCCGGCCGGAAGCGACTCGTTCGCCCTGGTCACCACCGGGCTGCAGCGCACTCTGGAACCCGGTTGGCTGTCCTCGTCGTTCGACACCGCGGAGCCTCTGGTGCGGTTGTCGGAAGCGGTCCTGGAGCGTGGGGACGCCAATCCGGGGCCGCTGTTCGCACGGGGAACCGCGCTGGGAGCGCTGTACGAGGAAGGCGGCGCCGTGCGGCAGAGGCTCCAGGCCGTGGCATGGACGCTGCACCACTTCTCCCGCGAAGCCGGGGTACCGCTCGGCACCACGTCGGTGACCCGCCCCAGCTCGTACTGCGACGTGCTCGAAGAAGTGGCGGAGTTACCGGGCCTCCCCGGCCACGACTACGCCCCGGTGGAACGCACGCTCACCTACCTGCACACCCACCTGGGACAGTCGGACCGTCACCGCAGAGCTCTGCTCGTCGCCCAGCTCGACGCGACGGACCCGCCGCACAGGACTGCGATAGGCAACACCGCGACCCAGGCGTGGAACGCGGCGGTCCAGCGGACGCTCGGCACCGACGGAGCCTCTCCACGATCCCTTCCCGAAGCCGCCGACGTGGGTCTGTACCTCGGGAGTCCCACAGACGCTCTGTTCGAGCCTTCGAGCCCCGCTTCCCCATCGCCCGCCGGGCACGGGCTGGCCTCGAGACAACTGGCGGCGGTCGGAGCGCTGAGCTGGCAGGACATCGGGAAGATCCAGCGGGACGACACCGTCACCCGGCGACGCGACGAGTACCAGACGGCGCTGCGGGCCGCGGACACCTCGGCGGCCGCGGACGCCCTCGCCGCGTTGCTGCGGGCTGTCAAGAAGAAGCTGCCGGCCGCCGGGCACGGATCCGGGCATCTCGGCTGGGCGGCCGTCGAAGCCGGACTGGCCGGTGCCGGGCTGGCCCTCGGAGCGGCGGACACCTTCGGGTTCGCCGCACCCGCCCTGGCGTTCGGCCTGGCAGCCGAGCGACTCCTCAGAGGCAGCCGCAAGCGGTCGCATATCGTCAACACACTGATGACGACAGGAAGACGAGGTTCCTGGACACGGCGTGGAGACACATGACCGTGCCAGCGGGACGGACAGCATGAACACCCACGACGAGACGGGCTTCCTTCCCCCGGTCCTCCTGAGCACGCCCTTCGCGCACGCCCCAGCAGGAGATCCGGTCGGCAACCGGAGCGCGAAGGCGGTCATCGACGGTGCGGTCGACCTGTGCGACTCCCTGCTCACCTGCGACCAGGGCCGGCCACCGACGGTCACCGTGCGCCAGGGCGGAACGGTCCGCTGGGCTGCGGACACGCTCACGGCGCGCTGGCACGCCGAGTGGCGAAGGCGGCACGCCGGCGAGCGGAGCGGCCCGAAGGTCGCGGTACACCGGCTGCGAACCGGAGGCCCGGGGCGGGCCGAGATCGAGACGGCGCACACCGACTGGGGCCAGGTGCAGGCGGCGCAGGCCGGATTCCTCGCCTCGCACGGCGACGCCCATGGACGGACCTCGTTCCTGTCGGCACTGCTCGACGGCGCTCGTGCTCCAGTCCCCAACATCGCCGCCGTCCATGGAGTCGTCGAGACCGAGGACGGCATGATCCTGCTGAACCGGCGCAGCCACCTCGTGAAGTACCACCCCCTCACCTGGAGTTGCTCGTTCGAGGAGGGGATGGAGCCGGCCGACGTCGCCGGGGCCGACTCCCACACCTTCGAACGGGCCGCGGCCAGGGGGATCGCCGAGGAGTTCGGTCTGGACGTCGGCACCGATGGCCTCACGGTGCTGGGGCTGTTGGGCGATACCGGGGCGATGAGTGTCGCGGCCGTGGTGCACTGCCGGATCCCGGTCCCGGGGAAGAGGCTGTGCACGCAGGCGACGGCCGTGCAAGCCGCCGATGCCTGGGAGCACGTCGGATGCGCTCTGCTACCGCTGTCCCCGGAAGCGCTGGCGGGAGCGCTGCTGGGCTCCGCACGCCCGGAGGGTGATGTCAGCCCGAAGCCGTCCGGCACCGGGCAGGGGCACGGGCCCGTCTCCTGGCACCCGACCTCCCGGTACCGGCTGCTGCTCACCATGCTCTTCCGCTTCGGCAGGGCACGGACGGCCGCGGCCTTGGCAGGGGCAGCCGTACTCCAGCAGGGGGCCTCGTGACGCGGAGCCCCCTGGTAGTGCCTGGTCAGGCCCGCGCTCTTCCTCCACGACCGGCACGATCACCGGCCGCCGCCGGACGGCACGTACGGAATCCGGGCTCAGGGCTTGGCGGAGTACACGACCCCGGCCAGGTTCTGGGCAGTGGAACCCCACACCTGGTCGTACAGGGAGGTGTCGACGCCGAGCGTGTACAGGAGCCACGAGGTGGTCACGGCGCGGGTCAGCTTCTGCTGCGCGGCGCGGCTGATGGTTCCGGAGTCGCAGCCGAAGCCGGAGCTGTCCTCGAAGCCGCAGTGGAAGCCGCCCGTGATGACGCGCAGTTGGGTTCCCGAGGGCTTGGCGTCGTACATCTTCTGCTGGTTGCCGGCGACGCCGGCGATGGAGTCGGCGCTGCCGCCGACGTACTGGACGGGCATGCCGAGAGCGGTGGACGCGGTGATCGCCGAGGGGGTGGTTTCCGCCGCCGCGAGGGTCGTGACGGATTTGACGGCCGGGTTGCGGCTTGCCGCGAGCAGTGCGGCGCCGCCGCCCATCGAGTGTCCCGATAGGGCGTACCGGGAGGTGTCGACCCGGCTTGCGAAAGGAGAGCCGGAGGCGGTGTTCTGCGCGGTGAGCCAGGACAGTCCCGCGTTCAGGTCGTCGGCGAACGCCGAATGGCTGGGGAACAGGCCGCCCTGGGACTTGGGGACCACGGTGATGACACCCCAGGAGGCGTAGTGCTCGAGCAGGCTCTCGTACTGGGTGATGGCTTGGAAGAAGCCGTGGCCGAAGGCGAGTCCAGGGTGGGTGCCGGCGGCGACCGGAGCGTTGGCGCCGGCCGTGGTGCCGGGGTACCAGACCCGTGCGCTGTACGTTCGCCCCGCTGCCGACACCGTGAGATCGGTGTAGGCCACGGAGAACGGTCCTGGAGCGGAGAGGTCCACGGCCTCCGCCGAGGGGGTCGGCGGGGAGGCGTCGGCGGCTGGTGCCAGGGCGAAGGCGGCTGCCACGGTCAGCAGTATCGCGGTCATGGACCGCAGGAGTGTACGGAACACGAGATCACCTTTTCTGTGGGGATGAAACAGTGATTTCTGGTGGTACGTCTCCGTGCTGTCCGGGTGTTCTCCGACTACGGGGTCGGGCGAGTGCGGTGCTCGGGTACACCCGAACCCGAGCGGCGGATCAGAGGGGTTCGGGCACCCGAACAGTGGTGCCGGATGGGCGTGGACATGGGCGCCCCCCCCGTGTGACCGGGCGGTCATGTGACCGCCCGGTCATGATGGTGGCCTCGGTCAGCTGGTGTCAACGGGTCGGACGCGAGGCGCTGTTGGGGCCGAACCCGTTGGCCGAAGGGCGCGAGCCGTGCAGTCCGTGAACGACCGACAGGGCCGCACCGGGGCGGTCTCCGGCCATCGGTGGAACCCGGACCTGGACGGGTTCCGCACGGTGCGCAGCCGCTTCACGCCGAAGGCGTCGCGTCGGTCCCTGACCGACGCCGACGAAGGCCGGCCTGCCCGGTCGGCGGCATGGCTCGACAGGCTCCGCAGAAAAATGCCCGAAGGGGCGACACCCCCCGTGATGCGGTGGGTGGGCTTCGAGACGGTCGCCTGGACCGGCGAGAGCGAGCCGACCAGGCACGAGACCTTCGAGGGCGAGGCGAAGCGCGGCAGGGCGAAGGAGGTCCGGATCGGCCCGGACGGCGAGCCGTTCCGGACCGGCACGATGACCGTCGGCCGGGTCGGGTACGGCCCGTCAGGCGTCGGCCTGCTCCGTGAAGTGCTGGAGGAGGGCTGCCTGTACGTGCTGGAGGAGCAGGGTGTTCTGCTTGATCTGGGACAGCCGGTTCGTGGCGTGGGCGGCGTACTCCGGTCCTTCCACGGCGGAGGCCAGGAGAAAGGCGGCGAGTACGTCGATGCCACGCGCCGTATCCGCGAACTGGCCCACGGGGACCAGGCGGCGGTCGAGCGGAACGGCATCGTCGGCGACCGCGTCGGTGACCAGCGACGGCTGCCAGCTGTCCGCGTTGTTGAGCGAGTGATGAGTGTCGAAGCGGACGGTGACCCTCTCGCCGGCGGGCACCTCGACGCTGTACGAGCCGTCGTTGTCGGTGAAGGCACGGTCGATGAACGTGAGGTCGGGTCGGTAGACGCTGACCTTGATCATGAAGATCGGCTCGTCCCCGGTGATGGTTCGCACATGCCCGTGCATGAGAGTCTCCCCTCGGGCGCGGCCGGGATTCTCGTCAAGGACGTGCGGGAGCGGCCGAAGCCGACGAACGCAAGTCTGATTGAAATGCGGACTTCTGAGAGGCCGTTCAGCGCACCTGATTCCAGGCTCACCCCATGCACGGACCATGTCAATTTCGGCCGGGAGTGCGCCGTGCCACGCTGCGGTGGTTGAAACAAAAACCGGCCCGCGTCACAATGCTCCGTCGCGCGCGGGGAAATGCGGACACCGAGCCTCATCGAGGCCCCGCTGCCCATGGGGCACGATCTCGCCAGAGCCTGCCGGGAATCGACTTGCCGGTTCCGGGACTTGGAACGCGGGTCGGCACGTCGCGCGCCCACAAGTTGCTCTTCCGTGAACCCCCAGTACCCTGTTTGCCCGATCCCCAACATAGTCATATAGTGGCAATAAGTGATCTTTCGCTCCTCGTGAAGCCGCCCGTATCACGGAAGCGCGGCCAAGAGGATCCGTGGTCCCCTGTACGCATACGTGTCAACCAGGGGAAGCTCGCAGCAGGATCCCCAGCCTTGCCCGCAGAAACAGCTATCACATCTCGGCAACATCTCCCCCGGGCCGGGGATGTCGGCCAACTCCCGCTCCTCGATCCGACACCTCGATGCGCCATGCGGACATGGCTTCCGATCGACAAGCCAGAGGGGCATCGAAAAATGAGAATGAGCCTGACCGAGCTGCGTTCCCTCGCCACCCGGGCAGGGTTCACCGGCAAAGACATCAAAATCGCAGCCGCCGTCGCCATGGCGGAATCCAAGGGCGACCCAGGCGTCGTCGGAGACCAGAACCTGGTCGACCACAAGTGGGGACCGTCCATCGGTCTCTTCCAGATACGCTCCCTCAAACACCCGGGGCAGTTCTCCCCGCCGGACACGCTCAGGGTCGCGGAAAAGCTCAAGGACCCGGTCTACAACGCCAGGACGGCAAAGGCCATCAAGCACGCACACGACTGGAACCAATGGTCCACGTTCGTGAACGGAGCCTACAAGCAGTACATGGACGGCGGGCCCACCGCCCCCACCGGCTTCGAGCCGTTCCCCGGTGCGTCGTTCTTCCACGCCGGACGGAAATCGCCGATCGTCGCCGCGATGCACCATCGGCTCGTCGCCGAAGGCTGCAACCGGTACCAGTCGAGCGCCAACGCCGACGTGTGGGGCCCGGGCGATGTGAAGTCCTACGCCGCCTGGCAGCGGAAACTCGGCTTCGAAGGCGACGACGCCAACGGCATCCCCGGTAAAACCAGTTGGGACAAGCTGCACGTCCCCAACGTCTGAAGTCCGAGACCACGGCATCGCGGAATCCCGCGGGAAAGCCAGAAACCCTACCTTCGAACTCGA
Organism: Streptomyces sp. NPDC058751; assembly: GCF_042746485.1. Lineage (NCBI taxonomy): Bacteria > Bacillati > Actinomycetota > Actinomycetes > Kitasatosporales > Streptomycetaceae > Streptomyces > Streptomyces sp. NPDC058751. Next base: position 322,788 of record NZ_JBHYPZ010000002.1, read on the forward strand.
CCGCCACATCAACCAGCAGTTCCACGCCTCGACCCGGTGGCATCGGATCCGAAACCGGATCATCATGCACGACACGGATGTGATCTTGACGTACACGGCTGCGAGACACGCGACCGTATCCACATCCGCCACACGAATCCGATGACGGTCGAGGACGCCTCGACCGGTGAAGCGGGACTTCTCGATCCCGAGTACCACCGGTGACACGAAGTCGTGGAACCGAAAGGACGGCATCGTGCCCGAGAAGAACTTCGACGACGAGGACGTGAAAGCGGCCCTCGAAAAGACGGACACCGGCGATGGACCCGGCACCGACAACCTCGACGACCTTCCGGAGAGCGACTTCGTCGCCTTCGCCCAGGACGGCGTCGAGAACGACGCGGAGGACCCCCAATGACCGCCACCATCGCTTACGACCGCCCCGTCTCCAACCTCATCGACAAGCTGAGCGCGACGGGCCACGTCACCCACAAGTCCTTCAGGAAGACATCGGTCACACTGCATCACAACGCCGGCCGGCTTTCGCACCAGGGCGTGCTCAACCTCTGGAAGACGCGTCCGGCCTCGGCCCACTTCGACGTGGACGCCGCCGGTGCCGTCGCCCAGTACGTCAAGGTGAACGAGTACGCCTGGGCCGTCGGCAACGTGGCCGGCAACCAGAGCTCGATCAGCATCGAAATGGCGAACGCGACACTCGCGCCCAACTGGACGGTCGCCGAGGCCACCTGGAAGAACGCCGCACGTCTCGCCGGCTGGCACTTCGCCAAGGTGATCGGCGCACGCCCCAGCAAGAGCAACCTCTTCTACCACCACCACTGGTCCGCGACCACCTGCGCCGGCCCGCACATGGAAAAGATCTACGACAAGGTCCTCACGGAGGCTCAGGAGGCCTACGACCACTTCAAGGGTTCACGCCCCGTCCCCAAGCCGGGTACAGAGCCGTTCCCCGGTGCGTCGTTCTTCCACGCCGGACGGAAATCGCCGATCGTCGCCGCGATGCACCATCGGCTCGTCGCCGAAGGCTGCAACCGGTACCAGTCGAGCGCCAACGCCGACGTGTGGGGCCCGGGCGATGTGAAGTCCTACGCCGCCTGGCAGCGGAAACTCGGCTTCGAAGGCGACGACGCCAACGGCATCCCCGGCAGAACCAGTTGGGACAAGCTGCAGGTCCCCAACGTCTGACCGCCCTTCGCTCGGGCAGGGAGACCACCACGCCGTCACCACGGTACAAGGAGACCCCATGGTTACCTCGCACAACGTTGACGCGCCACTTGACCAGCTGTTCGCGCGGGCGCGCGAGCAAGGGCTGCAGGTCCGTCGGAAGCCCCCGGAGAGGCCGGCCGTTCCTTCTGCCGACACGAAAGGGATTCCGACCGGCAAGAGCCCGCACAGCGTAGCGGTGAGCCCGGACGACAAGCGCCTCTACACGACCGACTTCGCGTCCGGCACCGTCTCGGTGATCGATGCCGACGGCACGGCAGTCGTGGACACGATCGACGCGATCGAAGGGCCCTACGGTGTGGCGGCCAATCCCGACGGGCACGCTCTGCACGTGGCCAGTCCCAGTTCCAAGGCGCTGGTACACATCGATCTCGACGCCGGTTCCTCGACGCAGAGCCACTTCGCCCGCGCTCCCTACGGTCTGGCTCTGAGTCCTGACGGAGCCCGCGTCTACCTGACCCTGGCGCTGGAGGACTCCGTGCTGGTCACGGACCACTTCGCCAAGGAGAACTTCGCCGAGATCCACGGCATCACGTTCCCCACCGGTGTGGCGGTGGCTCCGGACGAGAGCCTCCTCTACGCGGCCAACTACTTCGCGGGCAAGGTGTCCGTGGTCGACCTCGCCCAGAAGACGGTGACCGCCACGATCCAGGTCGGCCCGGATCCGTACGGAGCCGCGCTGAACCCCTACGGCGACCGCCTCTACGTGGCGCACTTCGGATCCGATTCGGTCTCGGTGATCGACACGACGAACCTCACGGTGATCGATACGATCCCGGTCGCCGACGGCCCGCGCGGGGTGGCGGTGAACCATGACGGCACCCGCCTTTACGTCACCAACTTCTTCGCGGACTCCGTGACGGTGATCGAGCTGTAGGGCCGGCTCGCATCCGGCGCCGGGCCCGGGGCCGATGCCGCCGAGTGCCACGGAGCACCGGCGACCCGGTCCGCCCACGGGTCTGCCGTACGGAGCACGGTGGCCTCGAACGACTCGGAACCGGGCAGGACGAGCGGCGGAAGTCCGACGGTCGAACCAGGCCGGAGGTCGATCCGGATTCCGCTGACGGCCCGCTGCGTGACCACCAGTCGCAGGCCGTTCCAGGAGTAGGGGCAACCGTCGATGCCGGACCCCTTCATGATGTGGGCGGGGTGCGGACGCCCCGGGCCGAGGAGGTCTTCAGCCGCGGTCAGGGGCATTCCGCAGTGAAGCGGGCCGACCCGGCCGGTTCGGGCGAAGCCGACGAGCACGTTCAACAAGGTCACGGCAGTGACCGTGTCACTCTCCCGGGCCTGTGCGCACTCTGATGTCGGCGCGGTGTGAAACCTGTCCCGCCCTGCCTGACATCAACGATCGGCAGCGGCGTGGCGACGGCGGCGCGTTCGCCGTCCGCCAGGGGGTGTCGGCCCGTGCTCCGAGGAAACGCCCCCTCAGCAGGAGCGCGGTCGGCGCTTCCCCCTTCAACTGTCCGAATTCGAACGGCAGTCACCCGCATCTCGGGATGCGAGCGTGCAAGCGCAGGCGGACGATGGAATGGAGTGTGTGGTGGTCGCCAGCCGGCGTCGGACCGCTCGCGGTTCCTCTTCCGCGCCGCGCTACCCGCTCTCGCAGCTCCCCTGGTTCTCGAACGGCCGTCGCCGCCCGAGTCGTTTCCCCGGTCACCCACCGATCCCGGACCGGTTCACTTGGAGGCACCGAGATGCCCGTGCTCTTCCTCGACATAGGAGCAACCCTGGCGGACGTCCGCCAAGAGGCCGACGGCTCACTGACGTTCCTGCCCCGACCACGTGTCCTCGCCGTACTCGACGCCTTCGACGACGTACGCAAGGGCATCATTTCCAACCCCGGTTCGGGCGAAGGCGCCGTGGAACGGGCCGCGTCGGCCCTGCAGGAGGCGTTCCCCGGCCGCTTCACGAACGACGCACTCGTGCGCTGGGGCCCCAAGAACAGCCGGAAGATCTTCGACGAGGCGGTCGCCGCCACGGCCGTGGCCGGCGCACCGGCGTCGGCGGCCGACGAGTGCGTCTTCGTGGGCGAGGACCACCAGGAGCGCGCGTTCGCCAGGGAAGCCGGGCTGCGCACGGCGCCCCACCCCGTCTTCACCCGCGCCGCCGTGGAGAACCGCGCCGTTCTCTGGGCGCGGATCGAACTGCCCGAAGGCCAGGGACTGCCCGCGCTGGAGGCGATCGCGAACCAGACCGAGGTGATCCCCGTGCACATCGCGTCCCCGCACCTCGTACTGGCCATGGTGAGCACGCGCGGCGCCGCGGCACTCGAACAGGCCGGGTTCTCGGTCGACCTGCGAGGGCCGGTGGAGGACACGGCGGCCTTCCTGGTCCGCGACGACCGCCACCACACCCCTGCCCAGGGTCTCGCGGACACTCCGGCCGGGGCGACGACGCGCACCACGTCCACTTTCGGCCTCCTCGCCGACGAACTCGCCGGAGCCACCGCCCCGCCGCTCCTCCCGCTGGGTCCGGCGCCGGGCGGTGTCTACGTCGCCGCACCCGCGGGCGTCCCGGTCGAGGACGTCCACCTGCCGGACGCGAAGCCCGGACACACCGAGCGGCTGCTTCCGGACCCGGCGCTGCTCTCCCGCCCCGGAGAGGCATGGGCGCAAGGACTCGTCGCCGGCCCGGCGGAAGGCTTGGCGGAGCCGGGCCCACAGGCGGCCGGCGACGACAGCCCCTCCCCGGAGACGATCGCCGCGGTGCTCGCGGCCGTGACCCCCGAGGTACTGGGCGGCCATGTCGCGCGCATCTCCGGCGTCGAGCCGCTCAGGGAGGGCGAAACGCTGCTGGTGCGCAGCCGGGACGCGTCCGCCGCGGACAACCCCCGGGTCGTCGAGGCGCTCGCGGACCGCTTCCAGGACCTCGACCTGCGAGTACGGCTCCACCGGTTCCGGTGGCGGGGGCGGCGGTTGTTCAACGTGGAGGCCGAGCACCGGGTCGCCGGGGCCGACTCCACGGTGCTCATCACCGCACACCTGGATTCCACCGCCTCCAGCGGCGAGTTCGTCGACGAGAACGGCGAGCCGCGCCCCTACGATCCCGCCGTGGACCCCGCCCCCGGCGCAGACGACGACGGCAGCGGAACCGCCGCCGTCATGGCCGCGGCCGAGTGCCTGCACACACTGCTCACGGACGGCAGGACACCGGCCCGCAACGTGCGCTTCGTGCTCTTCAACGCCGAGGAACAGGGCCTGGTCGGCAGCAAGTTCTACGCCCGGGCCGCCGCCGCGGCGGGTGAGCGCATCGCCGGTGTCTTCCAGATGGACATGATCGCCGGCCTCCGGCAGGGCAGCCCGCCCACCGTCGAGATCCACGCCGGTTCCTCGGTGCCGGGACCGGTGGTGGGCGCGTCCGACGCACTGGGCGCTCTCGTCGCGGGTACCGTTCCCGCCATCGACCCCGCGGTGACGGTCCAGCAGCTCACGGGCCCCTTCGATCCGGCGATCGGACGCAGCGACCACGCGAGCTTCCACGAGCGGGGGTGGGCCGCCGTCGCCGTGTCCGAGGACATCTTCGCGAGCGACGGAGGCCCCGGCACCGGCACCCGGCAATACCACACCCCGGGAGACACCCTCCAGGACCAGGACCACAACCCGCAGTTCGCGGCCACGGTCGCCCGATCCGTCACGGCGACCGCCCTGACCCTCGCGGGCCTGTGACCCGTAAGACCACCGACACCGGGCCTCACACGCACGACAGGAGCATCCGTCATGACACAGCTCATCGACAAGCGGGACCTGGAGTACGACCGGCTCGCCCGGGTCCCGGGCGCCGAGGCGTTCCTCTCCGACACCGACCGTGTGGCGGAGTCGCTGCAACACGTCCTCATCGCCGAGAGCAACAAGGTGAACCGCTTCACCGGGCACCTGACCGAGCTACGGGTGGAGGGCGCGCCCGCCGGTCTCGCCGAACGGACGGGCGGCGGGGCCACCGACGGCGACTACATCGCCCGGGCCAAGGAATACCTCTCCTCGGTCTCGGGGGCCATCGGCTTCGCCGCCGGAGAGCCCGCCGAGTTCGAGGCCGACCCGAAGGTGACGGAAACAAGCGGCGGCATGCGAGTGGTCAGCCTCCAGCAGACGCTCAACGGCATCGACGTGTGGGGCATGGCTCCCAAGGTGTGGCTGCGCGCGGACGGCACCGTGGACAGGGTCGTCGGAGACACGGCGAGCGTGCTGAGCAACGTCCCCACGATGCCGACGGTGCCGGTCGAGACCGCCCTGGCCGCCGGCGCCGCGAAGGCCGCCGAACCGGCCACGTTCGAAGGCCCGTACGGCACCGACGAACTGCCGGGCCTGGACATCTCGGCCGGCTTCCGCCGACTCGGCTCCCAGGCACGCAACGACCAGCCGATGACGTTCGAGGCAGGCGCCTTCGACGAGGCGATCCCCGCCCGGCTGGTGTACTTCTACATGGGTGATGACGTCCGGCTCGCCTGGTCGTTCAGGTTCTCCCGGGAGAAGGGGGCCGTGCAGTACCAAGCGCTCGTGGAGGCCGACGCCAGAACGGCAGACGCGGAGGCACCCCAGGTCCTGTACCTCCAGGACCTCACCAGTCACGTCATCGGCGGAGTGGTGATCCGGCAGGACCCGGTCGAGACCGAGCCCGCCCTGGCCTCCTTCCCCCTGCCGCTGACCGACTATCCGGTCAAACCCCCTGCGGCGGCGTTGCCCGGCTTCCCCGGGCCCTGGGTCACGCGGCAGAACGGGCACGTGGCGACCGTCGGCAACAATGTGCGGGCCGTCGACGCGGACACCGGCAAGACCTTCCAGGTCGACGTCGACGCGGCGGGCAACGGGGTGTTCGCGCCGAAACCCGACACTCAGGAACAACTCGTCACCAACGTCTTCTTCCTGTGCAACTACATGCACGACTTCTTCATGATGCTCGGCTTCACGGAAGAGCACGGCAACTTCCAGACCGTCAATTTCTCGGGCCTGGGCCGGGGAGCCGACCCCGTCGTGGCCCGCGCCCATCCCCGGCCCGTCGTCGGCACGGCCAACATGTTCACGCGCGCCGACGGTGTGGCGGCGGAGATGAACATGGGTCTGGTCGGCAGCTCCCAAAGGCACACGGCCAAGGAGGCGAGCATCGTCCGCCACGAGTTCACGCACGGTGTGACCAACCGGCTGGTCGGCGGCCTGCACGATGCCAACGGTCTGCAGGAGGACCAGTCCCTGGCCATGGGCGAAGGCTGGTCGGACTTCTTCGCGCTCACGATCCTCAACTTCTTCCACGAGCAGGAACACACCGTCATCGGCGACTGGGTGCTCGACAGGGCGGGTGGCATCCGCCAACGGCCCTACGACGACCAGTACCCCGGTGACTTCGGCGACATCGGCAAGACCCCGAACGGGCTCGACTACACGAGGATCCACAACGTCGGCGAGATCTGGTGCGCCGCGCTCATGGAGATGACCCGCCGGATCAGCGCCGAGCTCGGCAGCAAGGAACGCGGCTACCGCACCACCTGGCAGGCAGTGGTCGACGGGCTGAAACTCACTCCCAAGAACCCGTCCCTCCTCACCGCCCGCGACGCGATCCTGCGGGCTCTGAGGGACCTCCGGGGGAAGTCGATCACCCAGACCGAGTACCCCGAGGTCCGGATGGCGGCGTGGGGTTCCTTCGCCCGCTACGGCATGGGCTTCGACGCCTTCTGCCCCAACGCGTCCTTCGTCGGCTGCCGGGCAGGCACCGCACTGCCTCCGGCCGGACACGAGGACTGAGACGGCTCGGCCGCCCCGCTCCACCCGGGGCCGGTGGAGGCCGGTTCGAGGTGGGATCGCCGACAGGGGCCGCGTGCGGGTCGGCTCAGCCGATGGTGTTCAGCATCGCAGCTTGGACGTGGTCGGCGGCGTTGTGGTGGCCAAGGGTGTTGGGGTGCACGAGGGCCAGTTGGTCAGGCGGGGTGACGAAGCCCTCCACCCACTTGTCGGTGTCGCAGACGCTGTGGTTCCGGGAGGAGCCGTAGAGGTCGACGAAGTCGGCGGCTTCCTGCGTGCGGGTGGACTTCTCGATGATGTCGTCGAGAGGTCCGAGGACGTCCTGGCGCAGCCAGTCCAGGTCGCCTTTGGTGATCGAGCCGAACTGCGTCACGTCGTTGTAGCGGCACTTGGAGGTGTCTTCGGGAACGATGGTGGGGTAGCCGACAGTCAGGATCTTCGCGTGCGGGGCGCGCTCGTGAAGCACGGCGAGCATCCGGTCGTACTCCCGGCTCACCTTGTTCAGCCGGTCGGGGATGCTGACGGCCAGGGCGTCCTTGCACGGGGTGCCCACGCCGCCGTTCTCCTCGCCCAGTTTCAGGCACTGGCCGAGGAGAGCACCGAATCCGGGAGTGTTTCCGCCGATGCCGACGGTGATCACGTCGGTGTCGGGGCCCACCGCCGCGGACTGGGGCGGTACCGCGGGGAAGGGGTAGTCCGGATCCTCGGAGAGGGGCGGCAGGTGACGGCCGACCGGCTCCTGGGCCTTCTCGGTGACGTCCTCGATGGTGGCGGCGGCACAGCTGACGTTGGTGAGGTCGAAGAGCGCGCCGAGCCTGGACTCGATGAGCTGGGGATAGGACCGGTCGGTGCGCTCGCAGCCGTTGCGTGGGACTTCGAAGGTCTCGCCCGCGGCCGGGATGCCCCCGGCGGTGTAGGAGTCGCCCAGGGCGACCCACTGGCGGCCCGCGGCGGCGGCGGGCTGAGCCCCGGCGAACTGCGCGGGGACGGCGGCGCCGGCGGTGAGGGCTGCGGCCGAGCCGAGCAGGGCCAGACGAATGCGGAAGCGTGCCACGAATTCTCCCTGTACATGCCTTTGGCATGGTTTTGGCCGCACATAGGCCGTGACTGTACGTGCGGATCCAATACGTAAAGTTACCATTGGGTTGTGTGGCGCGACTCCGTGGGCGACTGGGGTTCAGCACGAGGAGCAGGTCCTTTCCGAGCCGCCTGAGGGCAGTCGATGGCGGCCCGTGCTGACACCCGTCGCCGGCGGCACCAGCATTCCGGTGGCTCACCGCTCACGGCCCCCGCGGTCGAGAGCGACGCCGGAACCGTCCAGCTCCCCGTATGGACCAAAACCCTCGGCTGGTGCGGTGTCGCCGGGCTGATCTACCTGCTGGTCTGTGCCGTAAGCGTCATCGGTCGCGGCTTCGCGGGGCTGGGCAGCGACGCGGCGCACACCATGTTCGCCTTCGCCGCGAACCCGTGGGTCGGGCTGAGCGTCGGCATTCTCGGTACGGTCCTGATCCAGAGGCAGCAGGTCACCCAGATTCCCGGCAAGGCCCAGGGCAAGAAGAAGCAAGTTTTGCGATCATGCCTTCCCCCTGCGCATACGGCGCGGGCGGGAGGCACGATCGTTCCCTGAAACCTCCAGGGAACCTTAGGAGCTGTGCTTGAGCCCTTCTTGTTCAGGGTGGGCGACTGCTCGGCATCAGGTTCTGTGGGACCGGGCGGCCAACGACGCATGTCGGTATGGGGCCGAGGGGCCGGCGCACTCGTCGGCCTGCTGGCGGTTTCGATCCGACCGTACTGGCTGGGCGGCGAGAAGCGCGATTTCGAGAACACAGTTCCCCTGACCGACCCCGAGGCGACACTCCCCACCCCGCGTGAATCCATGCGCCGCAGTTTCGCCGTACCCGCCGCTGTCCTCGTCGCACTGTCCTCCCTGCTTTTCGGCCTGTTCTGGGATTTTTGGGGCATCGGTTGGGGGTTCAGCCTCGTACCGGAGCGGATCATCCGGGGTGTGTACGCGTTCTTCTGGGAGCGGCGCCACGGCGTGCTCCTGTGGTAAGGCAACGTCGAAGAACAACCCCTGGCCAAGGGTCAGTTCCTCTACTCCTCGCCACGGATCGCGACGCCTGGATGAGTGCGCCCTGCCCTGCCGGACCGCCGCCGATCGGCGGGGCCGACGGTTCTGGTGGAACTGGACGGATCGGCCGGACGATCCCTTGACGAAACCGTCAACCGTGACCTGCTGGGCTGCGTGAGTCATCAAGACTCCACCAGCCGCATGGCCAAGGTCACGACGCATGCCATCATCGGGCGATGCTGACCGAGGAAGACGCGCGCCGACTGGTGCTTGCCGAGATCGGCTACGACGTGAGGCTCACGTCCGGAATCTGGCAGCGAAGCAAGCCGTACAGCAGCGCGGTACCGCAACCCCGGCGACTGCCCCCGCCCATCGGCGTCCCTCAGGGACCTTGGAGCGGCCGGAATGACCGTCGTCGACCGAACCGGCTGGAGCTACGGATCGGAAGGCTGCAGGTTCGAATGCTGCCGAGTGCACATCAGACCAGAGGCCCTGTGGAGTCACTCCACAGGGCCTCTGGCTTTTGCGGGGACGGCAGTGTTTGACGGCAACAGGGTTCGGGTGTGGATCATCACGTTGGTGCTCTCCGTGGCAGCCGCGTCCTGGGGCACCGTACGAGGGCTGCGCGTCATGGCCCACCGGATGTTCAGCGTCGTGGAGCCGTACGGACAGTGCCGGATGGTGGCCGACGACCGCGGCGCGGTCAGCACCGGTGAGCGGGCCTCCTTCACCGTGGACTGGACGGTGTTCCGGGAGTACCTGGAGACGCCCGGGCTCTTTGTGCTGCTGGGCGGTGACCGCGCGGCCGGAGTCGCGGTGCTGCCCAAGCGGGGAGCCCAGGACCCCGCCGACGTGGACCGGCTTCGGGAGATCCTGGACCGGAATCTGAAACGGCTTTAGCCGAAGCTGAAGCGGTGCAGGGCGGTCGGCCGCAGATCAGGTGTCCAACAGGCCCTGGAACACCTCGGTTTCCCAAGCTGAGGGTTCCGGCGCTGTCGTCACGGGCCGGCCGTCACGGCTTGCTCCGGTCGACGGCGCCGACGGCGTGGCTGGGGCCCGTGGGGGTGGAGCGAGGCGTACGCGTGCGTGATCGGGTGGCGCGCCCGCCGTCGCCCCGGACGGTCTTCGGATGGATTCCCGGCCGCCCGGAAACCCTCGACGGGACCGAAAAGCTCCAACTTGAGACCATCCGCGCCCAGTGCCCTGAGCTCGACGCTCTCACCCGCCACGTCCGGTCCTGCCGACTCTCTCGACGACGCCCACCCCGAAGAACGCGAGGCACTGATCCGCGGCGTCCTCACGCGCACCGTCGACGCCACCGGCTGGCTCACCGAAGGAGAAGAAGCGGTGGCCGCGGCCGCACTGGTCGCGGCCCAATGCCCGGACGGCGACTCGATCGACCCGTCCGACGGCCCTGAGGAACCCATGCCCGCCCTCCCCGGTGATCTCCGGACACTCGCGGCCGAAGCCCTCGACCGCGTCATCGGTGACGAGGCCGGGCCGGCCTCGAACTGGGTCGACCCGGAAGACGGGAAGCAGTGGCGAGCCAATATCAACCGCCTCCGCGCGGTCCTTGCCCCGCCTCCACCGTCCATCCCTTTGTTCGACGTCGCGCAGTAGCAGACAGTCGCCCCACCACCTGGGGAGCGGCGGGGTGTTGACGTGATCGAAGGCCGCCGAAGCGGTGTGCGCCGGGACGAAGACGGACACCGGTGAACACGTCAGGGCCCGTTGAAGGCCGGGGGTGAGCACGTGTACGGCAAGCGGTACGGCCATCGTCCAGTCCCGAAGCGCGCAGGGCCGTCAGCCGAATCCGATTCCGAGGAGCAGCGTGCCGATCGACGCCAGCGTGAGACCCAGCGGGATCAGGCTCACCCCGATCCCCACGCCGAGACTCCTCCTCCTCGCCAAGTACCACGGCACGCCCAGGGAGAGCAGCGCCAGCAGGAGCAGCACCAGCGCCGCGCCCATGGCGGCCTCCGTGCGCCCGCAGGGGTTGGCGGCGGAACACGAGTCCAACGCCATGGGGGACATCAGCAGCAGGAAGGCGGCGACGAGTTGGACCGGCAGCGCCACCAGCGCACCGGCCAGCGGGGCGATCCACCACTTCCGCGGTGCCCGCGTCCGGTCGGCGGGGAGGGGGCCGGTCAGGGACGGCTGAGGTGAGGAAGAGGGCTGGGAGGAGACCTGTGGTCCGGCGGTTGTGCTCATGGGCACAGTATGGCGTCCTGGTGAACGTCCGGTGAAGGTGAGGGTCCTTCGCGTCCGACGCGCTGACCAGTGGGTGCCGGGCCGGGTCAGTTCGGTGGTGTCGGTTCCGTGCCGCTCCAGCGGAGCGTGACGTCGAGGTGGGCGCTCGTACCGGCGCTCGTCAGGACCGCGCCGAGTTTGGCGTCCAGGGCGACGCCGAAGGTGACCTCCACCTCGTCGGGCCGTTGGGCGACGTCGCGGAACTGGCCGATCACCTCGGAGGCGGCGGCGGTGACCGGCGCCAATGCATCGCGCAGGCTTCTTCCCGCGCTCTCCAGACGGGTCCCCAGGCCCACGGCGCCGGTGCCCGTGCGGGCGGGTGGGGCCACGAGGACGACGGTGCCGTCGTCGAGGGTGAACTGGACGGCGTCGGGCATGAGGGCTCCTGGAGGGATCAGGGACGGTCCGGGGGGCTGCAGAGCGGTCCGGGCGGTGGTGGAGACGAGGGGCGTGCGTATCCGAATTGCTTCTGGACCCTGTCCAGCGCCTTCAGGAGGGGGAGCAGGCGCTTGCCGTTCGTGAAGTTCAGGACCGCTCGGTAGAAGGCGGCGGAAACGTCGGGATCCATCGCGTCGGCGGCGCTGAAGCAGAGCGTGTGACGGGGGGAGCGGAGCAGCGCGGCTATCCGGCCCTGAGTGGCGTTGTCGTACTCGGTCACCTCGTCGTCGGCGGAGAGCGCGAAGCCGGGCTCGTTCACCCAGGTCTGCTGGGCCCGCGCGCTCGCCAGGTACTCGATGAACTCGTCGGCGCTCTCGTTCCCGGTGAACTTTCCGACGAAGTCCGCCGAGACCTGCAGGACCTCACGGGAGGACGGCACGTACGTGTACCCCTCGTCCTTCACCTGGGCCGGTTCGAAAGCCATCGCGGACAGGGTGCCGTGGCCGAGGGAACACTCCCTCCTGGTCATCTTCTCGGCGGCGGCGCGGAAGTTGAACGTGGCGGCGTCCTCGCGAGCGCCCGCCACGAGGTCCCCCCACGCGGTCCACGCGTCCTCGACGGGTTCCTCGTCCCACTGCGTGTCGCCCGAGGCCCAGGCGGTGTACGGGCCGGCGCCCTCGTCGGCGAGCAGGATGTCCGCTATCCAGTCGGCGCCGGGCCAGCCCGACGTCGGACCGGACTCCAGCCCCAGGCACCAGGTGTCGGAACGGGACCGCAGGGCCGTCCAGTTCCCGGGAGGCCGTGGGGTGACCCTGGCGTCGTACCAGATGAGGCTCTTGACGTCGGCCTTGACGGGGACGGCGTAGACGTCGCCGCCGTTCGTGCCGAGCCCGCGGAAGGGCTGCGCGTAGGCGCCCGTGTCGACGTCCAGTTTCCGGAGCGCGCCTTCCTCACGGTATTCGGCGATCGCTCCCACACTGGGCAGCACCGCCAGGTCGGGCTCCGCGTCCGCGGCCACCGCGGCGTCGAGCTGCTGGGTCAGGGCGCGGGTCACCTGTGGTTCGATGTCGATGTCGTGGTCGCGCTCGAAGTCCTTGACGACCGCGTGGAACGCCTTGAACTCGGTGCCGGACCAGGGAACCATGATCGTCACCTTGTCCCTCTCCGGCTCCGCGCACGCGACCGGTGCCGTGAGCAGGCCGAGGACCAGGGCACAGCGCACGAGGGGTGTCGTGAGTCCTCTCATGAGCGGGGGAACCTGTACTCGGCGAGACGGGGACGGTAGGCCAGGTACGCGAGCGCGCCCGCGGCGGCGAGCACGGGCAGCGCGATCGCCGGGGCGAGCGGGTCGGTCGTGCACATGGCGACGCCGATCGACGCGGTGGCCAGCAGGGCCACGACGAGCGCCGGGCCGGGGCGGCGCCGGAAGTGGTGGACCACGATGTAGCCGGTCGCGCAGACCAGCAGCAGCATGACCGCCACCGGCCCGAGGAACAGGGGACGGAGGAGGGCGGGGTCGCGCCAGCCCGACCTGAGCCGGTCGTGACGGGCTTGGACCTCCAACTCCTGGAGGTCCCTGAGCGATTGCCTGAGACCGCCGGTGAAGGGGACCGGCGCCCTGCCGTCGTACTCCGGCGCGTCGTCCAGCGCGTCGCGTGCCCTCGCCACACCCGGTGCCCCGTCGAGGACCGCCGTGTTGGCCATCTGCACACATGTGGTCAACTGCCCCTGGACGAACGCGAGGTGGCTCAGTCCCTGTTCTCCGGCCGCGTTGCCCTCGGCCGCCGAGGTGAGGTGGGAGGCCACGCGGGCGGTGGCGTCGGCGAAGTCGTTGCCGGTGCCGGTCAGGTCGATCGCTCCGCTCCGGGAGACGGCGCGGAGCGCTTCGTTCGCCTTCCCCGCCTCGTCGTACGCCGCGCCGATGTGCTGGATGGCCGTCGTCGTACGACGGGCGGCGGCGATCTCCTCCCCGCCCTGGTTCGCCACCACCAGGTACAACAGCGCCGTCACCGCCACCGTGCCCAGCACGGACGTCCTGAGCCACCGCAGCACCACGACCGGGTGGGGCGTGCGGGGCCGCGCGAGAGGACGCGGCGCGTGGAGCCGCGTGCCGGTCACGGCGTGTCCACCGGCCCGCCGGCCGCGCTCGAGGCGTCCAGCCGGTCCCCGCACTCCTGACAGAACCTGGCCGTGGGCAGCGTCGACGTCGTACCGCACCGTGGGCACGCGCGCGGCGACCCGGATCCGGGGGAGGGGGGGTCGTGCGGGCCTGCCGGCTCTTGGGTGATCCTGGTCGAGGCGACGCCGATCCTCTGCACCAGGCCCCGGGAGACGTTCCGCCGCACCCGCGGCAGGCCGTCGGGGCCGTCGGCCGCGATCTCGCGCAGCAGCCGCAGGCGCGTGGCGTCCGGGAGGGACGCCGCGAGGCCGATGGCGAGGCGCAGTTCGCGGTCCGCGCGGTCGAGGTCACCGCGCTCGTGGGCGTCGGCGCAGGCGCGCATGGCCATGCCGAGCTCGCGTTCGTTCTCGACGCGGGTGAGGTCGGCGGAGGGGACGACGGCGGATCCCGGTGTCGAACGGCGGCACACGACCATGGCCGCGCTGTCCGAGCAGGGCCGCCGGGTTCCGTCGGGGAACTCGGCGTGCAGGGTGACGCGGACGGCCCGCAGGATCTCGTCGACGGTCAGGCTGTCGGGGGTGAAGCGGAGGGAGATCTGGTACTGGCGGCGCTCCGGGGGCCACGAGCCCAGCGGGACGAGCGTCTCACCGTCATGCTGTTGACGTGCCGTCAGTTCTGCCTCGACGGGGCGGGTCTGCCGTACGAACGCTAACCGGAAACGCCTGTTGAGACGCAGCCCCAGATACACCCGGGGAACGACGATCCGCTGCGCCTCGCGCATCAGGAGGGTGAAGTCCTCCGTGAGGTCGGAGACGGTGACGACGGCCTCGGCGGTACCGTGCAGGGCCTCGGTGACACGGAGGAGTTCGGCGTAGTGCCAGTCCTCGCCCAGGCCCCTCGCGTCACAGACGAACCGGTCGGTGCACGTCGTGAGGACCTCGTCGAGCTGCCCGGGTGTCTCGTGCTCGTTCTTGCCGTCCGTGTAGAGGACGGCGTGGCGTACCGTGCCGGGGGAGTCCACCGTGGCGAAGAGACGGCGGGCGAGGGCCAGCCACTGGCCGATCGCCGTACCGCCCTCGGCGAGCTGGCCGGCCACCCGGAGCTTGGCGTCCTCCCGGACCCGGGCGTCGACCCGGGCCAGGCCGCCCGTCGTCGGGAAGATCACGTCGGCCTGGTGGTTGCCCGCGACGATCCCGAGGAGGGTGCCGTCCCGCAGGGTGTCGACGGCGGCGCACATCGCGCGCTTCGCCTCGTCCAGCCTGTAGCCGGACATCGACAACGAGCGGTCCATGATGAGGATTTCGGCACTCGGGGTCTGCCCGGCCGAGGCCGCGGCGGAGTGCGCGGTGACGGTGATCAGGGCGTCCGCCCGTCGCTCGTCGTAGGACAGATCCGAGGATGCGTCCACTTCCAGGGTGAAGCCGAGCCCCAACGGCGACTTGCCCTCCACCCGCACCACCCGTCCGTGTCGCTGCGTGTTCTCCTGCGGAGCATGCTCGCTTCCTCGACGGAACGGGTCAGGAGCCTAGTGCGCCGGGTCCCGCTCCGGAACGGGAACGACTCGTTCCGCCGCGCTTTCCCGGCCGTCTCCATCCCGGCGCCGGACGCAGCCGGTTCGCCAGGTCCACCAGTGCGACGTACTCCCGCTCGGTCGGCGCGTGCGGGCCGAGGGCGCGGACCGCGCCGGACAGTTCGAGCCGGTCGTGGGTGTGCAGGAACCGCGCGTACTGGATCTCGGCCCGCAGCGCGGCGGTCGCCGCCTCGTCCACGTCGAGGCCGGGCAGGCACCCCTCGGCCCGGGCCACGTCGTCCTCGGTCGGCGCCGGGTGGCCCGGCTCGGAGAGGACCATGACGCGCAGGCGTACGGCTGCCACGCGCGCCTCGCGCTCGTAGCGGAACTCCTTGGCCAGCTGCTCGGCGACGTCCACCGCCCTCGCGCGCTCGCCGTCCAACAGCAGCACGCGGGCCAGGCCGAAACCGGCCGCCCCGAGCGCGGGGGTGGTGTCGAAGACCGTGCCGTAGTGGGACCGCGCGACCGCCCGGTCGCCGCGGAGTTCGGCGCACAGACCGAGGGCGAGATGGGGCACCAGTTCGCCGGGAAGCGCCCTGCGCACCCGGGTGAACTCGACGGCGGCCCGCTCCGGGGACCCCTCGGCCAGGGCGATCAGACCGCGGTACCAGTCGGGCAGCCAGTGCCGGTCGGGCAGGCCCGCCGCCGCGAGCCGTCGTGCCGCCGACGCGGCGTCCTTCCTGCGCAGGGCGAGCCGGCTCTCCGCCAGCGCGCCGTCGGCCGAGCCCGTGACGCGAGGGTCGTCGGGATCGGACAAGGGGGCCGGGAGGACGGCCGCGGTCTCACCGGGGGCGGGGGAGAGGAACGGCCCGGGCATCTTCAGCAGAGCGTTCTCCTCCGCTCGCGCCCCGACCCAGTGGGCGAGCGGCCGGGCCGCGCCCAGACCGCCGTGCAGCGGTTCGGGCACCGAGCCGAACAGGGCCGAGGGACGGGCCACTTGACGACGCGTCGGCGGAGCCGCCACGACCTGCCGGATGACTCCGCTGAGCTGCTCCGCGAACTGCCGGGCCGACACGAACCGGCGCCACGGCCGTTCGGGGTCCGTGGCACGCTCCAGCAGCAGACGGAGCGAGTCGACACCCGGTGCGGAGCCGTCCGTCCAGCGGGAGCGGCAGACCTCGCGCAGGGTCATGCCCAGTCCGTAGAGATCGAAGCCGGGAGTGGGGTGCCGGTGTTCCGGATCGGTCTCCGGTGGCGCGTACGCCCTCGTGTACGCCACGACCGGCCCGGTGTCCTTCGTGTGGTTGCGCACCGCGCCGAAATCGATGAGCCGCACCCGGTCGAGCGCGCCCGTCGGGCTCTCCTCCCGGAAGCGGATGATGTTCAGGGGCTTGACGTCGCAGTGCAGCAGACCCCGGGCGTGCAGGTAGTCGAGTGCCTGGAGGACGCGCACGCCGTGCGCCAGGAGGGTTTCGAGGCGGTCGTCCTCGCGCGCCGAGAGCGGTTCGCCCGGCACGTACTCGAGAACGAGGTGCGGCCCTTCCTGCTCGTAGCCGAGGATGCGGACGATGCTGTCGTGCCGGAGACCGACGAGGACGTCCCGCTCGTGCCGGGCGGTCCTGGCGACCGTCCTGTGCAGGGCCTTGAGGACGACGTCGGTCGCGAGATTGCGGTCGTGGGCGAGGTAGGCGGCACCGTAGGCTCCCGAGCCGATGACGCGTGTGACGTCGTAGCGGCCGGCGATGGTGAGGCCGTCGGGCTGGGCGAAGTCGAAGCGGGTGCCGCAGTACGGGCAGAAGCCGGAGATCCGGCCCGGCTCGCCGTCGTGGCCGCGGCCGACCGGCCGCCCGCAGGAGGGACCGGGGCAGAAGCGGTGCGCCTCGGCGACCGGGCCCGGTACGACCTGCGGTACGGCCGCGGCCCGCGGGACCTGGTGGGGATCGACCAGGCCGAGGCCGTACCAGGGGTCCGGGCGTACCTGCGTCACGCCGAGGCCCGTGCCCGGCCGTGCGGGCGGGTTCGGGTTCGGGTCCGGTTCGGGGGCGCGGGGTGCCGGTGCGGTCGCGTCCCGTTCCGGCGGCCGCCGGTCGCACACGTCGCAGAAGCCCTGTTCGTCGATCGTGCCGCGCCCGCAGTCGGGGCGGTCGCACATCCGGGGGCCGGTCCCCATGTGTCACCTCTCCTCGAGCCGTCGGTCGACCTCGTCGATGTAGCGCCTGACCCGGGCGCGGGCGGCGTCGAGGTCGATCGGCTCGGTCCGCAGCGCGCGGGCGGCGGGAGCGTGCCGCTCGGCGAGTTGCCGGTCCTCGGCGCCGAAGTACCGCGCGGCGCGGACCCGGTGCAGTTCCAGGGAGGCGGTCAGGTCCTCGTGAGCCGCGATCAGCCGGCGCAGGTCGTGATCGAAGCGGACCAGGGCGGTGCGGGCGTCGTGGGCCCGGTCGTGGATCGCGGTGAGCTCGTGACCGGGTTCCGTCGCCCGCGCGACGGCCAGCCGGACCCGTAACCGCGGCGCGGCGCGGGGCGGGAGCCGGGGCGCGGCGAAGAACCGTACGCCCCATTCCCGTTGCAGCGCGGACGCGGCGTCCTCCTGCGCCGCGAGTCGTTCCACGGCCGTGTGGGCCTCGGAGGCGGTCACGCCCCGGACGGCGTCCCCGCGCAGCGGTTCGGGGTCGAGGGACACGTCGTGGGCGAGGTCGGCCGGCGGCACCCCCTCGAAGCCGAGGACGAGGCGGAGGCCGCGCGACCGGGCGCGGGCGGCCAACTGCCCCAGCAGCTCCCGCAACAGGGCCTCCGGGTCCTGGGCCCGGTCGACGCCGCCCACCACCAGACAGGCGGGCGGCCTGCGGCGCAGCAACTGCTGCCGCACCTCCTGGGGGTTTCCGCCGGGGAGTCCGAACCGGCCGGTGAGGTAGCCGCTGACGTCGGCGACCGACCTGGCACGTGCGTCGTAGGCCGCGTCGAAGGTGCCGAGCCCGAGGACGGTGTCACCGGGGGCACCGGTGAGCTCGGCGTCGGTGGCGGTGGCCCGGGCCGCCGGATCGGCCGTCCGCACCAGACGGACGAGCCAGGAGTCACCGACGGCGCTCGTGCCGCCGGTGCCGACGACGACGGTGCCGCACCAGTCGCCGTCGAGCAGTCGGGTGAGCTCCCGCGTCAGCGCGAGCCGCAGCGGGTCGCCCAGCACGTCTTCGGTCAACTCGCCTCGTGAGGAACCCAGTTCGTCGTTGCGGTCCCCGCCGGTGAACTCCTCGATCCGGGGCAGGTACGTCAGTATCGTCTCGGTCGGCAGCATCCAGGCCGCCTTCGCGTCGCCGTTGACGTAGTCGGCCACCACGATGCCGATGACGCGGCCGTCGAACTCGCCGCCCACCGCCATCGCCCCGGCGCCCGAGTATCCGCGCTCGATCCACGGGTCGCCCTCGCGTATCCGCTTCAGCAGGCCCCATTCGCCCTGCCGGTGGCCGGATCCCGCCAACCGCGCGTCCGCCCCCATGCCGAACGGTTCGCCGCGGGGAAAGCCGTAGACCTGGACCGTGCCCCCTGAGATGGGTGCCTTCCACAACGTGGTCCGGGTGCCGCAGCCGGCCGGCTCGTCGAGTTCGAGCAGTGCCACGTCGCCGCGCTGCGTGCCGTGGTCGTGCACCCACGTGCTGAGGACCACGTGCGCGGTGCGGGTCCATTCCGGGCGGCACGCCACACTGCTGATCCGCACGTGGGGGGCGGTGCCCCCGGGCGCCGCCCCGGCGTAGCGGACGACATGCGCGCAGGTGAGGACATGCCGGTCGTCGAGGAGTACTCCGGCGCCACAGGGGGTGCCTTCCTCGTCGTCCACCCTCACGCGCCACGGACGGTCACTGTGATGATGCAGCGCCATACGCCCAAGGTATGGCAACGAGCGCCACATTGAACCGGGTCGGCGGGACCAACCGGGTCCCGGCCGTCACTTCGTCACCGTCACGGCAGCCACCGGGGACCGCCCCGGCCACGTCGCGGGCGCGGTCGAATGCCGGTGTGGCACGAAAGGCGGCGGAGTCGAAGACGAGCCCGATGGCGGTGATCCGGCCGTCGTGGAGGCGGAAGTGCTCGGGACCGTGTCCGGGCCGGCCCTCGCCCTGGTCCACGGCCGCCCCGCTCCCGCCCCGGACGAGGCCGTCGTCCCGTCACTCACGCTGGTTCAGTCCAGTTCCAGCATGCCCACCGTCTGGTCTCCGCTGGTCTCTCCGGTCGGTTGGAAGCCGAGCGCCAGATAGAAGCCTGCTGGGCCATCCGCTCCGGCGTGCCAGGTGGTCGTCAGCCCTGTGCCTCCTCGGCGCCGGATCTCGTCGGCCACGGACTGTACTGCGAAGCGTCCGTAGCCTCGGCCCTGCTTTCCGTCTGCGATGTTGAGACGCCAGAGTCCGGAGCGGAAGTCGGTGCCTTCGCCACTCCAGTCGATGTCGAAGAAGGCCATGAGGAACCCGACGACCTCGTCGTCGTCGCAGATGAGCCGGGGCCATGCGATGCCGGGGTGGACGTATGCCTCGGCGAGCGACTTCACCACGGGTGCCACCAGGTGTTCCTGGTCGGGGCGGACTCTCAGGCCGACAGCGGTCTCGAAGTTGTCGGGGGTGATCTCTTGCAGGTGCGGCGAAGTCGGCATGGTCGCAGTCTGCCCGGACTCCCCGGACCATCCGCACATCGAACTGCTCCAGTGAGCCCCTGCGGAAGTCCTCCGCGCCGACGCGTACACCGCTATCGGTACCGCGATCGAGTTTTCGGTCAGCAGCCTTGGCCAACTACCAGATGATCCAATGGGCAGGCCCTGGTACTCCAGCCGTAGATTGTGATCTCCACGGCTTGGCGGCTGCCTGTCGTCGGCAGTGGCAGACCGGGGCGCGGGCTTGGTGTCGGCGCCGCCGACTGGACCAGCGAGGAGGACATGTGCACCGTGGCGAAGTCTGGTGGGCCGCGTTCGACGAACGCCGCCCGGTCGTACTGCTGTCGGGAGACGAGGTGTCGGGTTTCCAGGCGATGCAGGTCGTCGCTCCGGCGGGCATCGACATCAGCGGTCTGGGCGTCGAAGTGGCAGTAGGAGCCGTCGATGGACTGCCCTTCGACGGCGTGCTGCGGTTCGCCTTCCCCCGTCCGGGCTTCACCCCTTGCACCTGGCTGACCACCGTGTCCCAGGACGACCTGATCGAGCGGGCGGGCGTGCTGCCCTCCGCGACGCTCGACGAAGTCGAGGACGCCCTCCGCACCGGTGGGCAGACCAGGGAGTGGACTCCGGCGACGGCCGCGAAGCTCAGCGAGATCAGGGACGCCCTCCGCCTCGACGGACTTGAGTAGAGGCTCAGTAGAAGCCGGACTCGTCCTCGAAGACGATCCAGGCGTCGAACGCAGGGTCCTCGGTCCGCCCTTGGACCACGGGGTACGACGAGTGTCGTCAGATTCGCATGGTTCTTGGCGTCTACCGCGCTTATCGCGAGCAGAGGCGGGCGGGTCAGGATTTCGCGGTCCGGAACGCCGGATACCGGCTGAAGGCTTCGTGGCTGTCAGGGGTGAAGCGCCACTCCAGCAGGGCCGACCGCAGCTCCGGCTCCGTCAGCCAGCCGTGCCAGGCGACCTCATCGGGATCGGGGACCACGGCATCCGGTACCACGGCTTCGTGCACGCCGAGCCAGTGAGGGCTCAAACCGCTGCGGTTGATGAACGTGAACAGCAGGCGCGGCAGCACACGAACGCCCAGCTCTTCGGCCAACTCCCGCGCAGCGGCCTGCTCATAGGATTCGCCGACACCCACGGCGCCACCGGCCACGACCTCGTAGAGCCCTGGGAAGCGCGACAGTTGCTCCGACCGCCGATGGACGAGGACCCGCCCCCGCCCATCACGACACACCGTCACGGCGACCCGGTGCAGCCAACCCTCCCGGATGGCCTGCCGACGGCTGACCACCACCCCCAGCACACGATCTTGATCGTCGACACGCTCCACCAGTTCGTCCACGACGCACACCCTGGCAGAGCCCGCCCCCTGCACCGCACCCGGCCTCGCCCGGCGCCCACGAGCGAGTCGAAATGTGCACGGGTCTCGACAGCACCGGCGCCGAGCGGGCGGCTGTGGACACTCCCGGCGGGGGACAGCCGGCCCGCCGGGCCCGGCGGGGGAGGCCGTAGGGTTCTGCCTCGTGCACCAGCTTGAGATTTCCGACCTGATCACGGCGGTGGACCCGCACAGTGGTCACCGGCTCCCGGTCCGGCGCGCCGAGGTGATCCGGCAGCTCCGTGAGAGCGGAGACGAGCGCGCGGCCCGGATCGTCGCCGAGCTGCCCGCGGACCGGGACGGCGTACTCGACCCGCACGCCGTGGACCGCCTGCTCATCAACGTGCACACCGAGCTCCAGCGCCTGAGCGAGGAACTGCGGATCGGCGAACGCCTGGTCCACCTGCTCGGCCCGCTCTTCACCGCGATTCGGTCGACTACCGGGCAGCCCGGGCCGTACCGCCTGGTCGACGTCGGCTGCGGCCTGGGTTACCTGGTCCGCCGGCTGGCGGCCACCAACGCCCTCGGCACGGACGTCGAGCTGGTCGGGGCCGACCTCGACGCCGCGCTGGTCGGCGAGGCGGACCGCCTCGCCCGGGCGGAGGGGCTCAACTGCCGTTTCGTCCGCGGGAACGCTTTCGACCTGCCGGAGGCCGCGACCGTCTACGTCTCCACCGGCGTGCTGCACCATTTCCGTGGACCCGCCCTGGCCGAGTTCTTCCAGGCCCAGGCCGCCTCACCGGCGCATGCCTTCTGCCACTTCGACATCGCCGCAACCCCTCTCGCGCCCATCGGTGCCTGGATCTTCCACCGTGCCCGGATGCGCAGCCCGCTCGGCCGCCACGACGGCGTCGTCTCCGCACGGCGCGCGCACAGCGACGAGACCCTGCTGCGCGCCGCCGCGGTACCCGGCATCAGCGCACTGCTGTACGAGCCGCGCGGCACGGCGAACCCGTTCTGCACCACACTGCGCCCGATCATCGGGGTGCGCCCGCGACTGGAGGCGCCGCTTCGCCGGGCCCTCGGGCGGGACGCGCGCCGCATGGTCGGCCCGGAGCACCTCGCCGGGACCACCCGATGACGCCCGCCGTACCGCTCGTCCTCCTCGGCCTGGTCGACGCGGCGTTCAGCGGCTTCCGCGCCCATGCCGGCAGCGACGCCCGCATCCGCAGACGACGGGCCACCACCCGAGCCGCCCTGCGCGGGCTGGCGGTCGGGGCCCTCCTGCTGCTCGTCCCCACGCTGACCGCCGCCCTCCTGCTGCTGACCGCACGCGACCGGGCACGGACCTACGACACTCTGACCGCCGGCGGCATCGGCTACCTGCTCCCGCTCACCGTCTACGCCCTCGCCGTACTGCTTCTGCTCGCCGCCTACTTCACCCTGCCGTTCCGTGCCGGCACCCTCGCGACAGTCGTCGGCCTCGGCCCGCTGACCCTGCTGCGTCCGCTCGCCGTTGCCGCAGCCTGCCTCGGCGCGGTCCTCAACGGCGGCGGCGGGCCCGCCCTGCTGGTCGGCGCGACCGCGGGCGCCGCTGTTCTGTGCGTCGAACCCGCGGTACACCGACGCTGGTACCACCACGTGCGGTAGAGGACCCGGGTGCCCGCCGGGCCCGATCTTCCTGTGTGCGAAACTGCGGTTCCACCTGAGGATCCGTCCGGGGGTCCACCTGCGGACCATCAGCGGACAGAGACGACGAGGAGTCGCGTGAGACGTCCCCTGCTTCCCGCGGTACTGGCGCTGGCCGTGCTCGTCCTGCCCTCGCTCAGCGGTTGCGCCGGCGGGACCACCGGCCCCCGGGGGACCACCGACGACGTCTCGGCCGCGCCGGCCACGACCGCGCCGGCCACCTCCGTCGCGAAGGACGCTCCCGACTACGACCCGAAGGCGGATGCCGCGGCTGACATCGCGGCTGCCCTGAAGGAGGCGAAGAAGGACGGCCGCCCGGTCCTCGTCGACTTCGGCGCTGACTGGTGCCTCGACTGCCGTGTCCTGGGCGCCCGGTTCGAGCAGCCCGGGCCCTCCGCGCTGCTGGCCGAGTACCACGTGGTGAAGGTGGACGTCGGCGAGTTCGACCACAACCTGGACGTGGCCGAACGCTACGTCGACCTGCGATCGAGCGGCATACCGGCACTGACCGTCCTGGACGCCGCGTCCGGCCGGGTCAAGGTGGCCACGAACCGGGGCGAGTTCGCCGACGCCCGTGCCATGTCGGTCGCGCAGGTCGAAGAGTTCCTGAAGCGATGGGCGTAGCGGCCCGGCTCCGAGCCCGCCGCACGAGTGCGGGTGTGGCGCTGGCGGTGACGACCGCCACTGCCGTACTCGCCGGCTGCGCGGCCTCCGCGGCGAACGGCACCACGGCGCATGCCACTTCCTTCACCGCCGGAGGCGTGTCCGTGACGGTGCGGGTGGAGTCCCGCGACGACGGCTCGCGGCTCCTCGCGGAACTACGGCCCGAGCAGGCGGGGTTCCACCTCTACAGCCTCGGCCTCCCCGACGGTGGAATCGACGGGATCGGCATACCGACCCGCATCCGGACCGAAGGCGGCCTGCGGGCCACCGGACTTGCGACCACCGACGCGAAGGCACGGGTGCTGCGCCCGGCTGGACTCGACGTCGCCCTGCCGGTCTACGAAGACGGCCGGGTCACCCTCGAACTTCCCGTGCGGCGGGTCGAAGGCGCCGACAGCACACGGGTGTTCCTCACGTACGGGGCGTGCAGCGAGAGCGCGGGCTGCCTGCCGCCCGTCCGGGACCGCGCGGTGACCCTGCGGCTGGGCTCGGCGGGCCACTGAACTTGAGCGCGTGATGCCGGGCTGACTGGTTGCCCTTCCCACGTCCTGGCCCGTGGCGGAGTCGTCGACCGGTCGGCCTCGTCGGCGAAGACGATCCAGGCGCCACGCTCCACCGCACGGCTTCTACCCGAGGCCGGGTCTTCCTCGCCCGTCCCCCCACCGCGTCGTCTGGAGCAGTGCGTCGCTGTCGATCAGCCATGACGCGAACTGGGGAAGGACGTGGGGTGCCACTGTTCCCACGTCCTTCAAGGCATCTGCCCACGGGCCCGCTCGAAGGTTCTCTCCGACGAGCGAAGGCCTCGGAGGCCTGCCGTGTTGTGGGGTACCGGTGGTGGCAGCGGGGCCGGCGGGCTCGTCGTGAGGCCCGGCCGTATCGCGGATGCGGGCGACTTTGGCCAGTGCGCCGGCCCGCTTCTCGAGGTCGGTGATGGTGTGGGCGACTGCTGTGGCTTGGTCGTGATGTCCCGCGTGGGCGAGGACGAGAGCGATGCTGTCCAGTTCGCTGTCCTGCCACAGAGTGGCCTCGGGTCTGGCGCCGGCGACCGCGGCGGCGTGGAGCGCGAGTGCGGTGGCTTGCGCGTGGTGGCCCGCCTCGGAGAGGACGAGGGCGAGGCGGATCACGGGGCCGGTGTCGGTTCGGGCCTGCCAGGGCTGGGTGATGGTGCGGCCGAGCGCGGTCACCTCGTGGGCGAGTGCGGTGGCGCGGTCGTGGTCGCCGGCCTTTGCGAGGACACGGGCGATGCCGGTCAGCGTCTCCGCCAGTTCCGAGGGGCCGATGACGGGCCGGGCGGCTGGCGCGGCGCGGTCGTGGGTGTCGGCCCGGGCGATGAGGCGGTCGATGGCGGCCGGAAGTCCGGGGCTGGGGGCGGTCCGGGTGTGGGCGGCCACTGTGGTGAGGTCCTCGGCGGTGGCCTGGGAGAACAGGCGGGCGACGGCGGTCAGGATGTCCTCGTGCTGCGGGGTGGCGGCGTGGGCGAGTGCGTCCGCCCGATGTGCGATCTCGGCTGCCTGGTCGTGGCTTCCCGCGTCAGCGAGCGCGTCGGCGATGGTGGTCAGGACGTCGGCCCGCCATCCCTCGTCGGTGATGGTGCCGGCGAGTGCGGTGGCTTCGCGGGTGAGCTCGGCTGCGCGGTCGTGGTACCCGGCCTCGGTGAGCGCGCCGGCGATGCGGCCCAGTACAGGAGCCTGCTGCCCGGGGCCGGTGATGGTGCGGGCGAGGGCGGTGGCCTGATCGGCGAGTGCGGTGGCGCGGTCGTGGTGACCGGCCCTGGCGGTCCAGCGGGCGATGCCGCCCAGTGCCAAGGCCCGCAACTCCGTGTCCGTGATGGTGCCGACGAGCTTGTCCGCCTGCTCGAAGCAGTGGGCTGCCGCGAACGCGGGGGCGACGAGAGCCCGTGCGAAGGACCGCTGATCGGGATCGGCGAGGGTGTCGGCGACGGCGGAGGCTTCGTGGGCGAGTGCTGCTGCCTGGTCGTGGTGACCCGCCTCGGCGAGCGAGCGGGCGATGGTGCCCAGGGCAGTGGCCTTCCACTCCCCACCGGCGATGACGCGCGCGGCCGCCGTGGCCGTCTCGTGGCGTCCGGTCATGGCGAGCGCGGCAGCGGCCGCGAATCGGGCCGGGCCCTGTCCGAGGGGCCCGTTCATGGTGGGGGTGAGGCCATGTGCTTCGTCGGCGAACACCGCCGCGCGATCGTGGTGCCCCGCACGGGCGAGCCTCAGCCCGGCGTGGGCGAGTTTGGACACTCGCACACTGGGTTCGGCGCTGGCGCTGGTGAGGACGCTTCGGGCGCGTTCGTCCTGGCCGAGCAGGGCCCAGCACTCCACGATGTCCCACGGAACGTTCCGGTTGCGGCCGCGCAGCTCCTCCCGCCAGTGGGCTAGCTGGAGCACCGCCAGCAGATCCACCGCGTCGCCCTGGGCGAGGCACGTGTCGACGGCGGCGGCGATCTCGCCGAGGGCCAGGGCGTCCGATCCGGAAGCGGCGTACAGCCGCGCATGCCGTGCCGGGTCGAGCGCGAGGGCGCGCATCCGCTTCAGGTCCCCGGCCGCGCGCAGCAGCTGCGGATAGCCGAGCAGCAGGTACTCGGGGGTGTCCTCCGGCCAGCCGGCGGCCCGGTAGCTCTTCGCCCAGGCGTGCAGCCGCTTCCGGCGCTTGTCCATGACCGCCTGTCTGATCCTTTTCTCCGCTTCCTTCTGCAGTTCGTCATGGGCCAGCACGTACACGGTCGGCGCGTCAGCCCTCCAGCGGGCGGTGCGGGTGGTGAAGGTACGGCCGGTAGTGGTGTTCAGGTGTTCCTCGACCTGCCACGGCCGGGTGCCGGTCAGCTCCGCGAGGTCCGCACCGCTCAGACCGCCGCCGGCCGCGGCCACCAGTCCCAGGAGCTTCCGGCCGTACGTGTCCGGGGCTTGCCCGTCCTGATCGTCGAGCAGACGCCGGAGCTCGTTCGTCGCTTCCTCCCGCACGCGTGCGGCGTGCGGTGACACGGACAGCGCGCGTTCCACCCACGGCCGGCGCAGTGGGTGTCCGTGGGGGACGTCGTCGGGTACCGGTGGGTTCGGCCGTCCCGCCACGACCACCCGCATCCCGTGCCCGGGAGCCCTCGGCAGAAGCGCGGCGATGCTGTGGGCGTCCGGCCCCGCTGTGACTCCCCGGTCCTCGTCCAGTCCGTCGACCACCAGCACGAGCCGTTCGCCGCGCGCCGCGCAGAGCGCCGCCGTTCGGTCCAGGGCGTACAGCACCGCTGCGTCCCGCGTGACGTCGGTGGCCGGTGGGAGCTCTTCGCACAGCAGCGCACACGCCTGCCGGAGCACGTGCTCGCTGAACGCGTCCCGGTCGTCCTGCCCCTTGTGCCGCGCGGTGACGAAGAACGAGATCACCTGTACCCCGGGCGGCGGATGCAGCACGAACGTCGCCAGCAGTGCGGACTTCCCCGACCATGCGGGGGCCCGCCACCACCCGTACGCGGTGTCACCATCGGCGGTGCAAAAGGCCGCCAACTCCGCCAGCTCATCGGCACGGTCGAGCAGCTCCGCCGGTGCGATCTGCCGCACCTGGTGCGCGTAGTCCGGGGGCGGTACCTTCCCCGTGACCGCGCCCGAGGTCCAGTTGATCACGATGCTGCCGTCACCGAACGCGTTGCCGGTCATGTCCCTGCCGGCAGCGTAGGCGCCGCGATCCGCCCGCACCTGCCGCTGGTCCGCGCCGTCCGCGGAGCCGTTCTTCTGTGGCCGGATGCTCACCGGGTCTCGGCTTCCGAGCCCTGACCGAAGGCGTTGCCGCGCATGTCGTCGCCCGCTGCGGTCGCGCCGCGGCCTCGCGCGGACACGTCTGCGGCACTCTGCTCGCCAGGCACGTGAGCCGCCGTCGTGACGGTCGACGTCCGGCTGTCGCCGCCGAAGGCGTTGCCGGTCATGTCACGGCCCGCGGCGGCCGCGCCGGGTCCGTGTGCCCGGACCGACCGACCGCTTCCTCCGGCGGCGGGCGGAAGGGCCCAGACCGCGACGGCCAGGGCCGCGAGTCCCGCGACCGTGCCGACGATGCCCGCGACCGCCCCGCCGGCGCCCAGGCCCTGCCGGACACCGACGGCAACCACCGCACCCGAAGCAAGCCCGCACAGTGCCGAGACTGTCCACCGCGCCCACACCGGCACTCGCCGCACCCCCACATGCCTGACCGAACGGTTCGCTCCGTACGACCCGAATCCGCACCTGACTCCCGCTCGGGTCGAAATGCCTGGATCGGCACCGTAGCGCGGCCGGCCCTGTTCCGTCCCGGATTCGTCGGTGCTCCACCCCCGGATCCTGGTGGTGCTCGACTCCGGGTACGACGCCCCGCGCATCGCACACCTGCCGGCCGGCCACCCGCCACGACGCGGGCCGCGGTCTCGCCACTGCTTGACAGCGAGGCGGCGAGCGGTGGGTGATGTCACCGCAAGCGGCTTCGAGGAGGATTTGTGGATCTTGGCTCTATGATCATCGCGGTGACAGGCGTGGCCGGAACACTGGGGGGATCGTTCCTCACCCAACGCGCCTCCGAACGGGCGAGACGTCGCGAGATGGAGCTGCTTCGGGACCAGGAGCAGGCTCGCGAGAACCTGCTCATCCGACGTACTTGCTACAGGGAACTCAACCGGGACGCACGTCAGTTCACCACAGCGCTCAACCGCCATCTGCACGTCATGCGAGAACGCGGTGTCGAGGAGGCCGACAGTGAGGCGCTCGACGAGGCGAAAGCGGCCCATCGTGACAGGTACTCCGAAGCGCAGATGATCGCCCCCGACGAGGTGCTCGCGCGCGCGAGTGAGGTCAATCAGGCCCTGAGCAAGGTCTATGGCCAGGTCAAACGCCTTGAACGGCAGGAGCCCGAACCCGGGGAGACGGCAGCCGCCGCGGTCCGGGCCCAGGCAGAGATCTGGGACATGCTCCGGGCCATGAGGACCGCGATGCGCCATGACCTAGGGGTGACCGCCCAAGAGTGACGCACGCGCAACGACCACGGCCGCTTCACCGATGCTTCCTCATGGGGGCGCTGCCACATCCACCGCAGGGCCTAGCGGGTGGCGTGCGCTCCCGTGCTCAGTACGTTCAGCTGAGCCGTCACGATGTCGGCGGGCACCTTCGGATGGATGCCGGGGCGAGGAATGCTTTCCATGGCGGTGAAGACGGCGATCGTGGAGCCCGAGCGGATGACGACGCCGCTCTCGGGGGCCGGGACCGGTTCCTCCCCGGGATAGTTGACGAGTTCGGTGAGCTGGAAGGACACCCCTTCGTCCCCCTCGGCCGGATCACCGGTGGACAGCACCTTCTCGTGCCCCGCCTCGCTCGTCGACGAGGTGAAGGCCTTGCAGGTCCGCAGGGCCGTGCGGAGTTCGTCGACGACCTGGGCCGCGTCTTCCTGCCGGTAGGACACCAGGTAGAGCATGGCCAGGCCGCTCTTGCCCTGCGCCATGCGCTGCACGCTGGCGACCGGTGTGAACCGGCTGCTGCCGATGAGGGCGCTGTTGACCGGTCCGCACGACGAGGGGTGTGCGGCACGGTCGTGGACGGGGTGGACGACGCCGTCGCCCACCCCGTCGGTGCCCGCCCCGATCGTGGTGACGACGACCCCGGGAAGGTCGCGTTCATCGAGGACCGCCTCTTCCAGCCGGTCCTGGACCAGCACCGGAACACCGGCGGTCGACTTCTTCGTCTTCGAGGCCCCGGCACCGTCTGCTCGCTCACCGCCTCGGCCGGCCGACGCGTGCACCGCGGCGGAGTCCTTGGCGCCACACCCCGTCGCCCCGAGAACCAGCGCCAGGGCCGCAGCACCGGCTGCGCATCTTCGACGAACGGCGTTGGTCACTGCTCACTCCTTGATCATGTGTGTGGAGAGGCAGAGTACGGCCTTGACCGGGCGATTCGATCAGGAGGTCGGACACTTCGGCGACGGCGCGTTGGTGCGGGGAGGCCTTTTGCCCAGGCCGCAGCGTCACATCCGTGCCCGTACGTTCTCTTCCCGGACAGGTCTCACCATCCGGTGCGCAGCAGGTGGTTGAGGAGGAGCGCGAGTGTCGCCTGGGCCACGAGCCAGGCGCGGGGGCGGGTGAGGAGGGCGCAGGAGGGGAGGAGCCACAGCGCGAAGGGGAGCCAGATGCGTTCCGTCTCCGCCTTGCTCATCCCGGAGAGGTCGGCGACCAGCAGGGAGAGGGCGGCGGCGGTGACAAGGAGTGCGAGGCGCCGGGTACCGCGGTCCGCGGAGTGCCGCCGCAGCAGGACGGTCCCCGTACGCCGCAGTCCCGCCGCCGTCGCCAGACCTGTCATCAGGACCGTGCAGGCGAGATTGGCCCATACCCAGTACGCGTACGGGCGCACTCCGCCCGCGCCCTGCCGGTACCGCGTGACCAGCAGCCGGTACGCCTCCCACCAGTCGAATCCGGCGAGCGTGAAAACCGCCGGGACCGCGGTCGCCCCGGCGGACATCGCCACCAGCAGCATCGGTCGCCTCCGCGCTCCGTGCCGCCCGAGCCACAGCACGGCTGCCGCGATCAGCGCGATGAGGGTGAGGCCGTAGGACAGGTAACAGGTCAGGCCGAACAAGAGCCCGGACGCGCCGGCGGCGGCCGGGGAATTCCGGGTGACAGCCAGGGCGAGCAGTGCCACGGCCCAGGCCGACACGGCGGCGAAGTAGGCGTCCGCCGAGGTGCCCGCCCACACCGCTGCCGGGGCGAGCACCAGGAAGGGGGCGGCCCGGCGCGCGAGGCCTTCCCCGGCCAGCGTCCGCACCGTGACGAGCACCGCCACGCAGGCCGTCGCGCCGACGGTGACGCACCAGGTCCCGGCCCAGCCGCCGCCGCGCAGTCCGATCCGGTCGAGCAGGACGAAGGTGAGGGTGGCGGCCGGGGGGTGGCCGGCGACGTGGGCGGGCCAGTTGTCGGGGGAGTGGAGCAGGATGTGGTGGGTGAAGTCGCGCAGGGTGCCGGGGATGTCGTGGAAGCGGTCGATGACCTGGAGGTACTCGTGGCGCGTGGTGAGGCGTACGGCGACGCCCCGCTGCCAGCCGTCGATCAGCGCGAGGCCGAAGGTCCATGCCAGGGACGTGGCCCAGGCCGCCAGGAGCAGGGCCCGCCAGCGCAGGCGGTCCGCGAGGACGGGGCCGTACGCCACGGTGGCCACCGCCACGAGCACGGCCGCCGGGGTGCCGGGACCCACGTGCGGTCCCCAGGACGCCAGCAGCGGTGGCCAGTCGACGCGGAGCGTGTGATCGGCGTCCTGGATGCGGCGGCCGATCAGCACGGCCGCCGCCACGAGCGCGGCGGCGGCCCCGGCGGCGTACAGGTCGCGGCGCAGAACGCGGGGGGAGCCGCCGTCGTGCGGGATGCGCGCCTCGGCGGAGGGCAGGGTGCGGGTCACACCGGCACGTTAGGCCGACCGACGGGAAGACGGCCGCCGCCCGGGCCGGACGTCAGCGTTTCGTCACAGGTAGGGGAGCCCTTCCGAAGGGTGTCAGGACCTACGGTCGGATCATGCGAGACGATCCACGGCTCCCCTTTTCTCCCCGGTTCTGGCGCAGCCCCTTGCGTGGCCCCTGGTTCACGTCCGTGCTGGGCCTCGTCCTGCTCGTCGGCATCACGGTGCTGTTCGTGACGGGTCTGGTCTCGTACGCCGCCTACAACCCGGACCTGTCACCGGTGAACGACAAGACCCCCGACAAGGGCGTCCTCGGCTTCTACCTCTTCGCCTGGCCGACCGACCCGCCCTGGCTGTACCGGCTCACCCAGGGCGTCCACGTCACACTCGGCGTCACCCTGGTCCCCGTCCTGCTGGCCAAGCTGTGGTCGGTGGTGCCGAGGCTGTTCGCACTGCCCCCGGCCCGCTCGCTCACGCACGCGCTGGAACGGCTCTCGCTGGTGCTGCTGGTGGGCGGCGGACTGTTCGAGTTCGTGACCGGAATCCTGAACGTCCAGCTCGACTACGTCTTCCCGGGCTCGTTCTACACGCTGCACTTCTACGGGGCGTGGGTGTTCTTCGCCGCCTTCGTGGCCCACGTGCTGCTGAAGGCGCCCACGGCACTGCGCAATCTGCGGCAGTCGCGGGAGGAGCGGAACGACCTGGTGTCCCCGGCCCCCGCGGAGCCGACGGTCTCCCGGCGAGGCGCCCTGTGGTTCGTCGGGGGCGGTTCGCTGCTGCTGTTCTCGACGACGGTCGGGCAGAGCTTCGACGGGTTGCGCCGCACGGCCCTCCTCGCACCGCACGGCGGTGCCGACCCCGGCACCGGCCCGAACGGCTTCCAGATCAACAAGACCGCCGCGTACGCCGGCATCGACCCGGCGGAGACGGGCCAGGACGCCTGGCGGCTCGTCGTCACCGGACGTACCGGCACCGTCCGTCTCAGCCGCGCCCAGCTCACCGAACTCCCCTTGCACAGCTCGGCGTTGCCCATCGCCTGCGTCGAGGGCTGGTCGACCTCCGACCAGTGGTGGCGCGGGATCCGGCTGCGTGACCTCGCGGCGCTCGTCGGGTACGACGGCGACCCGCCCGATCTGTTCGTCGAGTCCCTCCAGCGGCACGGTGCCTTCCGCCGCGCGGCCCTGCGCGCCAACCAGGTGGCCGACCCGCGTTCCCTGCTCGCCCTGTACGTCAACGGCGAGGAACTGTCCCCCGACCACGGCCACCCGGCGCGGATCATCGTGCCCGCGGCGCCCGGTGTGCTGAACACCAAATGGGTGGCCCGGCTGACGTTCGGAGACCTGTGATGCGCCCCCGGATCGCGATCGGCAGCCCCCTCTCCCTCCTGCTGCTCCTCTGCTCGTTCGCGCTGGCCGCCTACGCCGGCGTACGTCTCCTCGCCGACGACTGGTTCGGCGTGGCCCTGTGGATCGTCGGGGCCGCGGCGCTGCACGACCTCGTCCTGCTGCCCCTGTACGCGGCGGCGGACCGTACGGTCGTGGGAAGGCTGGGCGCCCGGACGATGTACGTCCGGGTTCCCGCCGCCCTCTCCGGCCTGCTGCTCCTCGTGTGGTTCCCGCTGATCTCCGGCATGGCGGCCGCGCGCTACCGGTCGGCCACCGGACTGTCGCCGGACGGCTTCCTCGCCCGCTGGCTGCTGATCACGGCCGCCCTCTTCGCCGGCTCGGCGCTGCTGCTGGCGGTGCGGGTGCGCAGGGCCAGGAAGCGGCGGCCCCCGGCCGACCACTGACCGGCCGGCTCCCACCCCCGCGCGTACCGCAGCAGGGCGGGGGTGCCGAGCCGGGCCCAGGGAAAGGGAGCTCCGGCGGCGCCGCCGGCGTCGGTGATGCGGACGCGGACGCGTTCGTCGACGTCCTGCGGCGCGGTCTCGGCGAGCAGCAGTCCGCGCGGTCGCAGCAGCCCGGCCACCCGGTTCAGGAGTGCGGACGGGGCGCCCCCGATGCCGATGTTGCCGTCCATCAGCAGGACGGTGCCCCAGCGGCCCTCACGTGGCAGAGGATCGAACACCGAGCGCCGCAACGCCCGGCCCCCGAGGCGCACCGTGTGCTCGACCGCGGCCTCGCTCACGTCGATGCCCAGGGCGGGCCGTCCCCGCCCGGCGAGTTCGGCGACCAGCCGCCCCGGCCCGCATCCGACGTCCAGCACGGTGCCCTCGCACCGGTCCAGGACGTCCTGGTCGACGGCGTCGGCACGCGCGCACCACCGTTCCACCTCCAGCGGCAGCAGCCAGCCGTCGGCGCGGCGCAGGAACAACGGCCCCCGCCCGGCGTGCAGGGCGGCCTCGTAGGAGTCGGCGGTGGCCCAGGGCGGCACGGTGGTGCTCATCGGCCGCTCGCCGGACACCGCGCCAGGCGCGCCGCGAACCGGCCTCGCGGGGCCAGGGCCGCGACCGCGTGCGCGTCGGCCGCGGTGTCCACGTCCCGCAGGCGGGGCAGGTCACGAACCCGCAGCCCGGCGGCGACGAGCCGCTCCCGCTGTACGGCCCCGGTCGCCGACGTCGACATGGGCACCCCTCGCAGCAGGCGGGGGTCGGGAGCGGCCAGCCCGAGGGCCCAGAAGCCGCCGTCGTCGGCCGGACCGAACCACGCGTCGCAGCCGTCGAAGCCGACGGTGAGCAGTTCCGGCGTCACCTGCGGGGTGTCCATCCCGATGAGCAGGGCCGGGCCGGCACAACGGCCGAAAGCGTCCGCCAGCCGCTCGTCCAGGGTGCCCACGCACTGCGGCAGGACGTCGAACCCGGGCGGCATCCAGGGGCCGGGGGCACCGTCGAGGACGAGAACCCGGCGGGAGGCCGGCGCGGCGGCGACGGCCCGCAGGGTGTCGGCGAGGGCCGCCTCCGCGAGCTCGGCCGCCTCCCGCGGGGTGAACGGCGGGGTGAGCCGGGTCTTGACCCGGCCCGGCACCGGTTCCTTGGCGATGACGAGCAGTGTGGTCACCGGGCGCTCT
This sequence comes from Streptomyces sp. NPDC058751, assembly GCF_042746485.1. Classification (NCBI taxonomy): domain Bacteria; kingdom Bacillati; phylum Actinomycetota; class Actinomycetes; order Kitasatosporales; family Streptomycetaceae; genus Streptomyces; species Streptomyces sp. NPDC058751. The sequence goes on from NZ_JBHYPZ010000002.1 coordinate 356,774, forward strand.
CCGTCCCGACCGGCGTCTCCTGGAGGACCCGGCTCATGTCCCGGACCGCATGCCACGTACCCCGCCAGGTACCCGTCACCTTCGAGGCGCCGGTGCGCGGCAGATACGGCACGTCGTGCTCGGTGATGCGCCAGCCCGCGTCGGCGGCGCGCACCACCATCTGCAGGGGATAACCACTGCGCCGGTCGGTGAGTTCGAGGCCGAGCAGCTGCTCGCGGCGGGCGGCGCGCAGCGGGCCGAGGTCGTGCAGGCGCAGCCCGGTGCGGCGGCGCAGCAGGCGGGCGAGCGCCAGGTTCCCCACACGGGCGTGCACGGGCCATACGGCCCGGCCGCGCGGCCGGCGCCGCCCGAGGACCAGGTCGGCCCCGCTCTCGCGGATCTCCTCGACGAAAGGCACGAGCAGTGCGGGGTCGAGGGAGGCGTCGCAGTCGCAGAAGCAGACGACCTCCGCGGTCGCGGCCGTCAGGCCCGCGTGACAGGCCGCGCCGAAACCCCGGCGCGGCTCGTGCACGACGGTCGCGCCGAGCGCGCGGGCGATCCGCGCCGAGTCGTCGGTGGAACCGTTGTCGACCACGAGGGCCCGCCAGCGGGCCGGGATCCGCGCGAGCACCCAGGGCAGGGCCCCGGCCTCGTTCAGGCACGGCAGGACGACGTCGACGTCTGAGGGTGGTGAGATGGTCACGGCTTTCACTGTACGAACGCGAAGGGTGCATATCGGTCGTGCGCTCCTTACGAAACGCGGACGTCGGGCCCGTACCGGAGACTGCGGGCCGTGCGCGGGCCGCCGGGGTGCCAGGCTGGGACGATGCAACAGCCGTACGAGCCCGTGAAAGCGCCGGGCGTGGACCGAACCGCCCGGGTCCTGGTCGTCGACGACGACCCGACCGTCTCCGAGGTGGTCGCCGGATACCTCGACCGCGCCGGCTACCTCGTCGACCGCGCCGACGACGGGCCGACCGCCCTCGTACGTGCGGAAGAACACCGGCCGGACCTGGTGGTCCTGGACCTGATGCTGCCCGGCATGGACGGTCTGGAGGTGTGCAGGCTGCTGCGGGACGAAGGCCCCGTACCGGTCATCATGCTGACGGCGCGCGGCGACGAGGAGGACCGCGTCCTCGGCCTGGAGGTCGGTGCCGACGACTACGTCACCAAGCCGTTCAGCCCTCGGGAGCTGGTCCTGCGCGTGGAGTCCGTACTGCGCCGCTCCCGGCCCGACCCCGCGGCCCGTTCTCTCCGAGCGGCCGGCGTCGCCGTCGACCCCACCGCCCGCAGAGCCACCCGTGACGGCGTCGAACTCTCCCTCACGCTCCGCGAGTTCGACCTGCTCTCGTTCTTCCTGCGCCACCCCGGCCGGGCGTTCAGCCGACAGGACCTGATGCGTGAGGTGTGGGGGTGGGACTTCGGCGACCTGTCGACCGTCACCGTCCATGTCCGCCGGCTCCGCGGCAAGGTCGAGGACGATCCGGCCCGGCCCCTCCTGATCCAGACCGTGTGGGGCGTGGGCTACCGCTTCGAACCGGGTGGTGAGTGACCGTGTCGGACACCCTGCTCATCGCCCTGTACGCCTTCGCGGGCGCCGCCGTCACCGGCCTCGCCGGAGCGGGAGTGCTGCGGCTGATCCGGCGTCGCTCGCTGACCGTCTCGCTCGCCGTGGTCGCGGCGGTCGGGGTCGTCGCGATGCTCGCGGGCACGCTCGCCGTCGCCTGGGCGATGTTCCTCTCCCCGCACGACCTGAGCGTGGTGACGACGGTCGTCGCCATGGCGGCCGCGGTCTCCCTGGCCACCGCGCTGCTGCTGGGCCGCTGGGTGGTTGCCCGCAGCCGTGAACTCGCCGACGCCGCACGCTCGTTCGCCGAAGGCCGCTTCGCCGCCCCACTCGCCCCGGCCACCGCCGAACTGGAGGCGGTCAGCCGTGAACTGGCGGCCACCAGCGCCAGGCTGGCCGAGTCCAGGGAGCGCGAGCGCACCCTGGAGCGCTCCCGGCGTGAACTCGTCGCCTGGATCTCGCACGACCTGCGCACCCCGCTGGCGGGCCTGCGGGCCATGGCGGAGGCGCTGGAGGACGGGGTGGCCGCCGACCCCCACCGTTACCTGCGGCAGATGCGCACCGAGGTCGAACGCCTCAACGGTATGGTCGGCGACCTCTTCGAGCTCTCCCGCATCCACGCCGGAACGCTTCCGCTGACCCCCTCCCGCATCTCGCTCTACGACCTGGTCGGGGACGCCCTGGCGGGCGCCGACCCGCTGGCCCACGAACACGGCGTGCGGCTGACCGGCACCGGCGTGGAACCGGTACCGGTGGAGGTGGACGCCAAGGAGATGAGCCGGGTCCTGGGCAATCTGCTGGTCAACGCGATCCGCCGGACCCCGGCCGACGGCACCGTCACGGTCGCGGCCGAGCGCTCGCCCGAAGGCGTGGTGCTCTCCGTGACGGACGGCTGCGGCGGCATCCCCGAGACGGACCTCCCCCGGGTCTTCGACACCGGCTGGCGCGGCACCCACGCCCGGACGCCGCCGGCCGGGGCGGGCCTCGGACTGGCCATCGTCCGGGGGATCGTGGAGGCGCACCAGGGCCGGGCCACCGTACGCAACATCCCCGGAGGCTGCCGCTTCGAGGTGGTGCTGCCCGCCGCACCCTCCTGAGCACGAGCGCCACCGGCCCCACGTCCCCGCCTCGAAGCGGTGCTGCGTGCCACGCCTCCGGAACGCGGGCACCAACAGCCCTACGTCCCCCGCATCCCGGCCCGCGCGAACTCCGCCATCCCGTCCTCGAAGCCGACCACGGGCTTCCACCCCAGCTCGCCGCGCAGCCGCGAGGAGTCCGCGGTGATGTGCCGTACGTCCCCGAGCCGGTACGCGCCGGTGACGACCGGCTCGGGCCCGCCGCAGGCGGTGGCCAGCGCCCGGGCCATCTCCCCGACGGTGTGCGGTTCTCCGCTGCCGGTGTTGTACGCGGTCAGCGCCCCGCCCCGCGCCCCGGCCTCCAGCGCGGCGAGGTTGGCCGCGGCCACGTCCCGCACGTGCACGAAGTCCCGCCGCTGCAGACCGTCCTCGAAGACGCGCGGAGCCTCGCCCCGGGCCAGCGAGGAGCGGAAGAAGGAGGCCACCCCGGCGTACGGGGTGTCGCGGGGCATCCCGGGCCCGTACACGTTGTGGTAGCGCAGCGACACCGCCGACCCGCCGGTGCAGCGGGCCCACGCGGCGGCCAGGTGCTCCTGGGCGAGCTTGGTCGTGGCGTACACGTTGCGCGGATCGGCCGGGGCGTCCTCGCCGACCAGGCCGGGAACCAGGTCCTGCCCGCACACCGGGCAGACGGGCTCGAAACGGCCCGCATCGAGGTCACCGGCGGCGCGCGGCCCCGGCCGTACGACCCCATGCCGCGGGCACGCGTACCGCCCCTCCCCGTAGACGACCATCGACCCGGCCAGCACGAGACGCCGTACCCCCGCCTCCGCCATGGCGGTGAGCAGCACGGCGGTGCCCAGGTCGTTGCGGGAGACGTACTCCGCCGCGTCGAGGACGCCGTCACCGAGCCCGACCATCGCCGCCTGATGGCACACCGCGTCGACCCCGGCCAGAGCCCGTGCCACGGCGGCGGGGTCACGCACATCGGCGCCGGGATCCTCACGGACGTCGTACACGACCGGCTCGTGCCCCCGCCCCCGCAGCACGTCGACGAGATGGGACCCGATGAACCCGGCACCGCCGGTGACCAGTACACGCATACGGCCACGCTAGGTCCGACGGCCCGCCGGACACCGTCACCCGCCGGACACGTCACCACTCCGTAAGACGTCACAGGCGCGTCGAACCAGGACACGACGCCCAGCATGCGGGACGCTGCCCGTCATGGACGCACCCCCTTCCCGCCGGTTCGACGACCTCAGCGCGCTCTACGTCAACTGCACCCTCAAACCGTCCCCCCAGCTCAGCCACACCCAGGGACTGATCGACAAGAGCCGCTCGATCATGGACGCGCAGGGCGTGACGACGGCCGAGATCCGGGCGGTCGACCACGACATCGCCACCGGCGTCTACCCCGACATGACCGAGCACGGCTTCGCCACCGACGAGTGGCCGGCCCTCTACGAAAAGGTGATGGCCGCCGACATCCTCGTGCTGGCCGGCCCGATCTGGCTGGGCGACAACAGCTCGGTGACGAAAAAGGTCATCGAGCGCCTCTACGCCTGTTCCTCGCTCCTGAACTCCCAGGGCCAGTACGCCTACTACGGCCGCGTCGGAGGCTGTCTGATCACCGGCAACGAGGACGGCGTGAAGCACTGTGCGATGAACGTCCTCTACAGCCTCCAGCACCTCGGCTACACGATCCCGCCCCAGGCGGACGCCGGCTGGATCGGCGCGGCAGGCCCCGGCCCGTCCTACCTCGACCCGGGCTCGGGCGGACCCGAGAACGACTTCACCAACCGCAACACCAGCTTCATGACCTGGAACCTCCTCCACCTCGCCGCCCTCCTCAAACGCGCCGGGGGAATTCCCGCCTACGGCAACCAGCGCTCGGAATGGGACGCGGGCTGCCGCCCGGGAGCCGACAACCCCGAACACCGCTGAACCCAGGCGGTGACCGCGCTCGCCACACGTCTTCTGCGCTGCTCTTCCAGTCGGGCCCGGCCGGGGGAAACTCGGCCGGGCGTCCCGGACGAAGGGCTACGGCTCCGTGGTCAGAGCCCGTCGCGTCGTGCGAGCGGCTTCAGCGCGTTCTCATGGATGATCTCGTTCTCGGCGTCGCGCAAGCCCTCGAGGGCTTCCCGGGCCTCCGCGCCGGGGAAGCCGCCGACACGACCGGACCGTCCTCCAGCGTGCTGAACGGCCCGGAAAAAACGGGCAAGAGGTCCCGTGGGCTTGGGGCCATTTCGTGTTAAAGAGGGTGGGCGGGGCGCATAGCCTCGACTGTGTGCCCATGACTATCCCCGCCACCATTGCCGCCTCTGCGGATCTGGCCGTGAAGAAATCCCGGCTGGTTCGCTCACCTGCCCGTTACCTGGTCTCCGCGATGCTTGCCGGCATCTACATCGGTGTCGGCGAGGTCCTGATGCTCAGCGTCGCCGGGCCGCTCGAAGCGGGGCACTCGGGTGCCGTCAAGCTGGTCGAGGGCATGGTGTTCCCGGTAGCCCTGACCATGGTGATGTTCGCCGGTGCCGAGCTGTTCACCAGCCAGTGCATGACCATGACGTTCGGTGTGCTCAGTCGCCGGACCACCTGGATGGACACGGCGCGGATCTGGGTGATGTGCCTGCTCGGCAACCTCGCGGGAACTGTGTTCTTCGCGCTGGTCATAGGCGCGGCCGGGACTGTCGAGAGCGGGCCCTCCTCCGCCCTGCTGGGCTCCCTGCTGGCTGCGAAGGAAGCGGAGACAGGAGGGCAGCTGTTCGCCCGGGCCATGCTCTGCAACATGCTGGTCTGCCTGGCCGTGTGGATGTTCACCCGGACGTCCGGCGACGGGGCCAAGGTCTTCATGGTGTGGATTCCGGTGCTCGCCTTCGTCTCCAGCGGCTTCGAGCACAGCATCGCCAACATGGCCCTGTTCTCGCTCGGCATGGTCAGCGGTCAGGCGGATGTCGGCGATCTCGCCCACAACCTCGCCTTCACCGTCCCAGGCAACATCGTGGGTGGAGCAGTGCTGGTGGCCGGGGCGTACTGGTTCTCGAACCGCGGCGCTTCCAAGGCCGTCGACGCCCCCGACGAGCCGTCCCTCCCTGCTGCGGACACCGCCCCCCGGACCCTGAAGGCGGCCTGACCGACGGTCCCTCGACGGCGCCGACGACATCACTGTCGTCGGCGCCGTTCGTTTTTCCCTCGTCCTGCCGACCTGGCACACGAAGGCGTGAGGAGCGTCTGTACGTCCTCGCGGCCCGGCCCGCGCCGAACGGCCGCGATCACGCCGAGATGAACGGCTCCGTCAGATGCGGCGTCGCCAGGTGCAGCGTGGTGGCGGTTCCGCGGCTGAGCATGCGTTTCCTTGAGTGCCTGGCCGTCTCGGGGTCGTTCTCGTGCGAATAGGCGAGCTCGAGGTCGAGCAGCTGGAGCGCGTGCACCAGGAGGTCGCCGGTGATGAGCGCCAGTTCGCGCCCGTCGGCGACCAGCACGCTCTGGTGCCCGGGCGTGTGACCGGGCGTGGCGACCGCGCGCCCTGTGCGCAGCGGTGTGTCCCCGTCGAGGAGCCGGAGCCGACCTGCCGCCGCGAGCGGGTCGGTGAGGGTCTCGCGCAGCCGCGGGTTGAGCGTGTCGAGGGCGTCGAACTCGGCCCGCTGGAGCAGGTATTCGGCGTTCGGGAAATAGGGGTGGCGGCCGCCGGCCGCACTGCCGGTCGAAGCGTCGCCGTCCACGGCGCCGCCCGCTGCCGGGGCGGCCGCCCCGGTGACGACCGCCCACCCGACGTGGTCGGTGTGCAGATGCGTGAGTACCACGGTGTCGACCTCTGCCGGGTCGATGCCCGCGGCGGCGAGCGATTCGGGGAGCGCACCGGGCACGGGCGCCCACGAGCCGGCCGGGCTGTCCGCCGGACCGATGCCGGCGTCCACGACGGTGAGGCCCTTGTCGCTGCGGATCGCGTACGCGCGGAACTGGAGCCACCAGCGGCCCTCCGCGTCGACCGCGCCCGGGTCGTACCGGTCGGCCTCCGCCCACTGGGCGGCCGTGGCCTCGGGGAAGGCCTCGGTACGCGGCGAGAAGAACGGGCCCTCGCCGTCGGTGAGCGCGATGATCTCGGTCGAGCCGATCCGGAGGCGGGGAACGCTGAGGGGCATGGCCGCGATACTGCCACGCCTGTGTCCACCCTCGACCGCCTTCTCGGAAATGGGGGAGTGCGAGGCGAGGTGACTCTGATCAGGGCGGGGTCATGCCCGGCTTCCGAAGGCTCGGCCCGCCGCGCGGTCGCGGTGAGCGGCGCGGGACGCCTGCCTCAGGCCGGGTGGCGCACGGTGAGGACGGCTTCGACGTCACCGGACACTGCCTCGTACACATGCGGGATGTCGGCAGGCCAGTGGGCGTGTTCGCCCGGGCCCGCCTCGACCGGGGCCGAGGCCGCGCCGACGCGGGCGGTGCCGGAAAGGACGATGAGGTGCTCCTCGGTGCCCGAGGGGTGGGCGTCCGATTCTTGGACGGCGCCGGTCCGGATACGGATGCGGTAGATCTCGGTGACGGCGGCCGGGTCCTCGTACCGCTCGACGAGAATCGCGTCCACGGTGTGGCCCGACAGCGATGTGCGCGTCGGGCCGGGCCCGAGTACGGCGGTGAGGGGGGTTCCCAACGCGGTCGTGAGCGCGTACAGGGTCTCCAACGTGGGGTTGCGGCGTCCGGCTTCCAGCTCGGAGAGCGTGCCCTTGCCGACACCGGACCGGCGCGCCAGCGCGGACAGCGAGAGGTTGCGTTCCCCTCGTAGATCACGCAGCCGACCGCCCACCTGCTGAGCCAGCTCCATATCTCCCGCTCTCCACGAAGCCATTGACCGTCCCGGGCCGCATGCCTAGTGTTCCATAAACAGAACGTTCTGTTTATGGAACGCATTGGGAGCCCCATGACCGTGTCGCGCCTGCAGCACATCCCCGGGATCGGGGTCGACGTCGTGGGAGATGCCGCCGATGCGGCCCACGACCCCGACATGCTGCGCCTCGAGAATCTCGACACCGACCTGCGGCCGCCTCGAATCGCCCTCGACGTGACGCGGCGGGCGATCGGTGACGACGCCGCGAACAGCTATCTCCCCTTCCACGGCCGGCGCGGCCTGCGTGAGGCTGCCACGGCCCACGTCGGCCGGATCGCAGGCCGCGGCTACGACCCGGCGGCAGGCTGCGCGATCGTCGCCGGGGGCCTCAACGGCGTCCTCAACGCACTGCTGGCCACCGTCGAGCCGGGCCAGGAGGTGGTGATCGGCGACCCGGTCTACGCCGGCCTCGTCAACAGGATCCGCCTCGTCGGCGGCGTCCCGAGACACGTGCCGTGCCGCCCGACGCCCACCGGCTGGCGCACCGATCCGGCCGAACTCGCCGCCGCGGTAGGGCCACGGACGGCGGCAGTCCTGGTGATGTCCCCCGCGATGCCCACCGGCGATCTGCTCGGACACGCGCACTGGGACGCCTTGGCCCCGGCGGTGGCCGAGCACGGCTGCTGGGTGATCTACGACGCGGCCATGGAACGCATCCGGTTCGACGGACAGACCCCGGAGCACCCCGCCACCCATCCCCGACTGGCCGAGCACACCATCACGGTGGGCTCCGCGTCCAAGGAACTGCGGCTCATCGGCTGGCGGGTCGGCTGGGTCGTCGGCCCGCCGCGCATCATGGCCGACATCGCCCTGGTCGGCATGGCCAACGTGGTGACTCCCGTCGGCATCGCCCAGCAGGCGGTGGCCGCTGCTCTCGACGCCCCGGATGCGGACGCCGACGTGGCCGCGGCCACCCGCACCTGGCGGCGACGCTGCGACCTGGTCCTGTCGGAGCTGGCCGACTATCCGTGCGTACGACCGCACGGCGGCTGGTCGTTGCTCATCGACACCACCGGGCTGGGCCTCACCCCGGCCGAGGCCTCCGAACGGCTCTTCCGGCACGGGAAGGTGGCGGCGACCCCCATGACCGGCTGGGGCCCGCACGGCAGTCACCACCTGCGGCTGGTCTTCGCCAACGAGCCCGTCGAACGCCTCGGCGGGCTACGGGACCGCTTCGTGGCCGCCTTCGGCTAGGGCCGCAACGGTGTCTGCCGTGACTGCCGGCCAAGTACGGCCATCGGTCTGGTGAGGCATGCGTTCGGCCGGGATCCAGCGGCAGTACTCCGGCACCGCCGGACGCGCGCTGATCGACAGCCGCCCGTATCTGCCCGCCTCGTGGACGGACGACCGGGCCCGCGTCGAAGTCCGTCCCCGGCACCGCAGACGCCGGCACCAGGCCCGCATCAGTCACCGCGAACGACGCGGGCACAGTCCCTGGACTGCCCGGCGATCAGAACAGACACCGTTGCGGTACTAGCCCATATACCGGGCCAGCGCCTTCTCGATTCCCGTCGTGTCCGCGTCCTCCGCCGCCCAGGCCACGTATCCGTCGGGCCGTACCAGGACGGTCGTCCGGCGGTCGCCCGCCCAGCGCTCCACGGTCAGCCACCCCTCACGGACACCGGGGCCTCCGTACGTCCCGGGCGTGATCAGCACGAACCGGCCGCCGCGCAGCGCCTCGTAGAGCCGGCCGTCCTCCAGGGCGACGTCGGGGACGCGGGTGCCGGTGAGGCGGTGGGCACCGCGGGGGGCGGGGTAGGCGTAGCCGATCCCGGTGACCTGCCCCAGGACCTTGCGCCGGACGGGAGGGGCCATGCCGGCGAACGCGGAGACCAGGGCGCGGGCGGCACGCAGCAGCGGGTTTCGCGCGCGGGCCAGCCGGACCAGTCCGCCACTGCTGCGCAGCACCGCCCTGCCGACCGGGTGGCGCTCGGCCTCGTAGCTGTCGAGGAGTCCTTCGGGCGCCCGGCCCCGGACGGCCGCGGCGAGCTTCCAGCTCAGGTTGGCGGCGTCCTGGAGCCCGGTGTTCATGCCCTGCCCGCCGGCCGGGGAGTGGATGTGCGCGGCGTCCCCGGCGAGGAAGACCCGCCCGACCCGGTAGTGCGGTGCCTGGCGTTCGTCACTGTGGAAACGGGAGAGCCAGCGGGCGTCGTGCATGCCGTAGTCGGTGCCCAGGGCGCGGCGGGTGATCTCCTTGACCTCGTCGAGGTCGAGCGGGGCGCCGTCGGAGACCTCGTTGCGGCGGTTCCAGCCCATGACCCGGTACCAGCCGTCGCCGAAGGAGGCGATCATCGCGAAGGCGTCGCCGCGGCCGTTGACGGTGAGGACGTCCTCGGGCTTCTCGGCCAGCCGGACATCGGCCAGGATCAGCGACTTGATGACGGAGACACCGGGGAAGTCCAGGCCGATCGCCTCCCGCACGGCGCTCCGGTGACCGTCGGCGCCGACGACATAGGCCGCCCGGCGGGTGACGACCGCCCCGTCCGCGCCGCGCACGTCGAGATCGACCCCCTCGTCGTCCTGCCGCAGCCCCACGACCTCGCTCTCGTACGCGAACTCGACCCCGACCTCCCGGGCCCGCCGCTCCAGGATCCGCTCGACCTCGTACTGCGGGGTGATGAGCAGGAAGGGGAAACGTGAGGGCAGCGTGCTCAGGTCGAGGGAGAGGCGGCGGAAGAGCCGCAGGCCGGTGATGGTGTCGCCGGTGGTGAGGAGTTCGTCGGCGAGGCCGCGGGCGTCGAGCTGCTCCAGGGTGCGGGCGTGCACCCCGAAGGCGCGGGAGAGGTTGCTGATCCTGCGGGGCCGCTTCTCCACGAGGGTCACGGTGACGCCGGCTGCGGCGAGGTCGCCGGCGAGGAGGAGGCCGGTGGGGCCGGAGCCGACGACGATCACGGTGCGGTGGGTGGCGGTGCCGTTCATGGTGGCCTCCTGTTGCCAGCGCTTGCTTGCCATCGCCCGTTTGCCAACATGTGTTGGCCAACGCTCGTTGGTGAAGATAGCGAGGCGTCGAAAGGTATGTCAACAGTCGTTGGCAAACGAATGTTGGCGAACGCTTGTTGACCTACGTCCGTTGGCCTACGCTTGTTGGCATGAACGGCAGCGACAGCACCTCCACGGTTCCCGGCTCCGGCGCCCCACGCCGCTCCGATGCCACCCGCGGCGCGATCCTCGCGGCGGCCCGCGAACGCTTCGCGACCGACGGCTACGAGCGAGCCACCATCCGCGCCATCGCCAAGGACGCCAACATCGATCCGTCGATGGTGATGCGGTACTACCGCAACAAGGAGGGCCTCTTCGCGGCGGCCGTCGCCATCGACCTGCGGCTGCCGGACGTGAGCGGGGCGGACCGCCGACAGGATGCGGGGCGGATCCTCGTCGAGCACTTCCTCGACATGTGGGAGGACAACGAGGTACTCACCGCCCTGCTGCGGGTCGGCGTGACGAACCAGGCCGGGGCGGAGCGCATGCAGGGCATCCTGCGGGACCAGCTGCTGCCGGTCGCCCGGCAGGTGTGCCCCGACCCCGAGCAGGTCCCGGCACGGGCGGCACTCATGGCGTCGCAGCTGCTGGGGCTCGCGCTCACGCGGTACGTGCTGCGGATGCCGCCGGCGGTGGAGCTGGCGCGGTCGGAGATCGTGGCATGGCTGGCACCGACGATCCAGCGGTACCTGACCGCGCCGAGTCCCTGAGGCATGCCGAGCACCCGTACCCGCCGAGCCCCTGACACGTCCATTGCTGTGACCGCATGGGTTCGCCGGGTCGCTGGTGCGCTGAAGGGCCTGGCCCGGCGAAAAACTGGTTGCGGGGGCCGGGGCATGCCTGACACGGTGCGGGTTTCCGTAACACCGGTGAGGTTCTCGTGACGATCTACTTCTATGGCGCCGACGAAGTCCCTTACGGATGCTTCTCGAACTTCTCCGGTCACGGCTTCGACCTCGACGGGGTGTGGTGGCCGACCTCTGAGCACTACTTCCAGGCGCAGAAGTTCAGGGGCACCCGCCACGCGGATCTCGTCCGGCGTGCGCGCACGCCGCTGCGGGCGGCGGAGCTGGGCCGTGACTCGTCCAAACCCCTGCGGAGGGACTGGGAGCGGGTCAAGGACGACGTGATGCGCCGTGCGGTGGCAGCCAAGTTCCGCGCGCATGCCGATATCCGTGACGTTCTGCTGTCCACCGGTGAGGAAGTGATCGTCGAAGACACCACCACCGATCACTACTGGGGTCGGGGCAGGACCGGGAACGGCAAGAACATGCTCGGGCGGATTCTGGTGCGCACCCGTGACCAGCTGCGCGCCGAACTCGCCGCAGCCCCCGGCGACGACCGCCGCCCAAGGCGGTGATCCGGGAAGTGTGTGCGGTGTGCCGCATGCGCAGGCCGGCTCAGGCCACCGACTCCAGGATGGGGCGCCCTCCCCAGCGGATGCCCTTCACGCCGCGGATTCGGGCGCGTTCTCGATGTTGTGCGGCGAGTGTGTCGGGGCACCGTCGGGCCGGGCGGCACGGATCGATGTGAGCGGCGGCCAGCGTGTTGGCGGCACCCTTCCTGCGGCGGTTGACGCCCTGCAAGCGGTCGTCTCCGACCGAGTGGCAGCCGTGGAAGTACCGGACTCCGTAAGGCTGGTGAGGGCGCCGCGACTCGGACCGCGCCTGTGGCAGCCTGCCGCCATGCCGGCCGAGCTGCGAGAACACGCAGGACGTCACTACGCCGTCCAGTTCCACTATGCCTTGCCCGACGACGCCTGGGCCGTGGAGCTGAGCGAGGCCGTGCCGGCGCCGACCGCGTGGGCCGGGAAGTACCTGCGCGGAATGATCTCGCCGTGGCCGGTGTGATCACAGGGTCGGAACCGTCCTGGACCGCCCCGTTCACCGGGCTGAGCCCGCGGCAGTTCGGCAGACCGGTGACGGTTCTGCGGCGAGCCGGGGCAGAGGCGTTTTTCCGGGTGACGGGTGTCATCCGTTGAGGTCGAAGACGTCCCATGTGGTGAACGGTTCGGCCTGGACGTAGATTCTGCTTCCCCGGCCGACGACCCGCCGATGGCCCGGGGGAGCGCCGTCGGGCAGGGTGAGCAGGCCGACCTCCGTCGGCTCGACGGAGGTCTCGGTGAGCTCTCCGTGGGCGAGCCGGTCCCGCTCTTCGCCGTAGCCGCCGTAGAAGACGACCTGCTTGCCGTGGACGGCCACCGCGCGGGCGCCCCGTATGGTGTTCGCCCACACCTTCACGGGTCGGTCGGACCGGTCGGGGCGGATCTCGACGAGTGGGAAGTCGGTGTACGGGCAGGCCCAGGCGACGGTGCCGGACACGTTCAGCGCGTAGCAGTCGAAGAGACCGGGTATGCGTGCGCCGTCGGAGGTCCAAACACGCCGGCCCGTGGCGCTCCAGCGGTTGATGCCGTCCGGGTTCTCGTCGAAGTGTCCGACCCAGAGGTGGCCGGCCTCGTCCACGAGCATGTGCTCGACGGCGTCCCCGACGGAGAAGGAGGCGGTTTCGTGGCCGAGCTCGTCGAAGACCTGGACCTGGTCCGCGGCCTCGTACCAGCGGGCGCGGGGTGAGGCGACGACGAATCCGCCCTTCGGCAGGCGGTCAAGGTGCGGCCACCGGGCCCGTACGGCGCTCAGCTCGGTGAGTTCGACGTTGCCGTAGGGATGGACGGAGACGACCAGCGCGTCAAAGGGCCGGACGCCGCTGCCGGGCTCCGGTGCCCGTTCGACGAGCAGCCAGTGGGCGGCGCCGAAGACGTCGACGGTACTGCTCAGGACGTGACGGTCGTGGTGCGCGCGGGGCAGACGGGCGTAGGGGAGGAGGGCGGTCTTCTGCACGGGCTCTCCTGGGTGCGTGGTCGCGGACATCGGGGGCGGTGGCGACCGGTGGCGCGCGAGCGCTGGAGAGCGGAGCGGGGAGCCTAGACGGCATGGCCCTTTCTGGTCGTCATGCGGTGATCCTCGCCGACGTCGGACCTGGTGACAAACCCTTTACCACCGCCGGTACCAGTCGTCTCCGCCGGCGCGCAGCGAACGACCGAGGTGGTCCTGGAGGTCCCTGGCCACCCGTCGGCGACAGAACGGGCAGACGGCCCCACCGGCCAGAAGTCCGAGCCGGAGGACTGGGCGGAGCCCGACGCAAGGGCTCGGATGCAGCCAGCTAGCATCCGGTCATGAGACGCGACCAACCACCGAGGCCGGTCGCCGTCGGCGACGTCGTCGCCGTGTACTCCGATGCGCTCGGTGCCTGGACCGCCTCGCAGGTCACCGGCCTCGACGCCGCGACAAAGTCCGCTGCGGTCCTCGAACTGGACTGGTCCGGGACCCGGCCTGCGACCGTGGCCGACCTGGGCGACGTACGGCCGCTTCGGCTCACGCACCACAGCTGGGGCGGCAAGCTCTCCCACTGCAACCACGGGTGGCTCCTTCCGAAGAGCTTCACGGTGATCGGCTCCCTGCCCCCTCTGGTGACCGAGCCCTCGTACGCCTATGGCCTGATGTGGGGGCGGGGCGAGCAACTGGCCCGGCAGCGGTTCTGGGACGGTGGCGACCGCGGGGACTGGACCGCCCCGTATTCACTGACGTGCGCAGCCGATGACCTGGTCGCCGAACACACCGGTGGCGTCGTACGGGAGGGCGTCAAGCACCTCACAGTCCGCGGGGTCACCCGGCTCGACTGCGCCCTCCTCGTCGCCGCCTTCCCGGATCTGACCCGCTTGTCGCTGTCGGGGAACCTCGGCACGCTCACGTCGGCGGTAGCCCTGAACCAGCTGCCGCGGCTGCAGGAGCTCACGATCAGTGACCTGTTCGGGATGGACGCATCGGACTGTCTGCTGCCGCACCATGCCCCAGCGGTGGAGGGGGTGTCGCTGTACAACATTCCGGCGGACTACGCGGCCGCGATGCGCAAGACCTGGCATCCCCACGTGCGACACGGAGTGGAGCTCGACGTCCGCGGAGCCCGCAAGCCGGAATGGGTCGCTGCCAACACCGCCAACCCGCTCCGCGACTGGGACGGCCGCGAACACATCCCCCGTACCGTGTACCGCAAGGCCGTTGCCCAGTACAAGGCCACCCGGGACGCCTTCCTCGCCGAGGTCGCCAGAGGCGAGCAGCCTGCGGGCATCGCGGAGATCGGGTGCGCCTTCGGAGCCGCCCTCAACGCGCTGGACAGCCGCTCACCCTTCATCGAGACCGTGGAACGTGAGGAGCTGTTCGACGCTCTGGACTTCCTGGCGGACGAAGCGCAGACAGCTGCGGGGCGCGATCTGTCGGCCGCTCGCGCGGCGCTGATCGAAGGCGTGAACTCCACCCGTGACTGGTGAGCGCCGCTCACCCATCGGTGCTTGTCGGCTATGAGGGGTGCCGTTCACGAGGGCTTGTCCGCACATGAGTCCGGCCCCTTGGGAGGCGGCGTGACGCCGCCTCCCCCCGCGGCGCGTTGGGTGGCCGGGGGACGCGTTTTAAATTGAACGAAAAAAAAAAATAGCAGACCAACACGCAGAGAATGTAGAAAAAAGAGGTG